>JBDLWG010000539.1:0-31806 GCA_039804385.1 Bacteroidota bacterium | reverse complement strand
AATCCTAAAAATCCTAATTCAAACCATCACAAACATAACTATTTGCCCCCCATTATTTCCTAATCCTAACAGTATATTTTCATAAAAACGCTCCCTTTTGTCCCTTTTTTTACAAACCCATGGTTTCAAAAAGCCTACATTTGTCAGTCATTCCTCCAAAAGACTTGACACCTTCTATTTTAATCAAACAAACCCTAATCCACCGTATTAGTTATGAGCAGATTGCTTCCTTCCAAATTAGGCAATTCCAAAAAATGGATGCCCCTCTTTTTTTTTTCAGCCTGTATAAGTCAAGTTTTGATGGCTCAGAATACCGATTTATCCATTAAAATCGTTCCCAATTCGCCCACTTTCGCCAATTACACACCAATTGGTTATACGGTCACGGTAAAAAATTTGGGAACGGTCCATGCCGCCAATGTAACGGTTGCCTTTCCAAAACCTGCCAATGTATCCTTCAATTGTGGAAATGCCACTTCGGGCGTTTGGTTTGCTTGGGATGCCGCAGGTACTTGGAATATTGGCAATATTGCCGCAGGCGACTCGGCGCGTTTGAAAACCGTTTTATTTGCACTCGCAGGTTCGAGTATCGTGACGGCTGCCTCTGTGACTTCGACTTCGGTAGGTTTTACAGACCCTGTGATTGCCAACAACTCCGCTACAAGGACGGTCAATTTAGGTGCAGCAGCACCTGCGGCAGATTGTAATTTGGGTACGGTTGTCAATCCGCCAGCGGATAAAATTGATTTGGAATTAACCTCCACCATCAATAATCCAGAAGTTCCCTTCAATGTCAATGCGCCGATTCTCGTCAAAATCAAAAATAACAGCCTTTTGACGGCAACAGGCGTTCAAGTAAAAGACCTTTTGCCCGCAGGTTTATTGTTGCAAAGTTCTGATGGCGGTGGTGGTACGTACAATCCGACCACAGGCATTTGGGATGTAGGTACCTTGTTTGCAGGTAATGAACGTACTTTACTTTTGACTGCCAAAGTGACTCAAGGAGGTGCGCTAAAAAATGTTGCCCAAGTCATCGCGGCAACCCAAACAGACTTGGATTCGGCTCCCAATAATTATAATCCTGCCGCCACCACTCATGAAGACGACGAAACCGAGTTGAATCTAACAGGAATGTTGGTGGATATGGAATTATTCATGCGTTTAGATTCTGCGATAACGCCTTCGCCTGTCAAATTGGGCGATACGGTCACTTACATTGTGACATTGAAAAATGTGGGTCTCGCTCGCGGCGATAATACCAAAGTCAGAACCAATATTCCCTCTGGTATGCAGTACATCAGTTCGACGGCGGATATTGGTATGTTTGACCCTTCCACAGGCGTTTGGTTGTTGAATAGGACTCCTGATGGGAATGGCAACAAACCCGGTTTCATGGTTCCATCAGGTGCAACTTATTCGATTCGATTGAAAACCAAAGCATTACAATTGGGCATTATTAATTTTACGAGTGAAGTGCGCTCTTGCAATTATCCCGATTTCGATTCTACACCGAGCAATTTCGTGGCAACCGAAGATGACCAAGCCACTGCAATCGTCAATGTGGTTCAAAATACCACTACTAATTTTGCTGATTTGGAAATGAGTCATAATGCAACGCATACGCCGCTTGTGACGGGCGATAGCATTCGATACAGCATTGGTTTATTCAATCGCGGACCGAATGCCACCACAGGCGTTACGGTCAAATGCAGTTTGCCGACTAATATTAATAATTTAACCCTATTACCTTCGGTCGGTACGTACAATACGACAACGAATATTTGGACGATTGGCAATATTGCCAATCAAGCTACGGCGACTTTGACGATTCAAGGTTCTGCAGGTTGTTGGACGGTGGCGAATAAAAGTTTTGCCCAAGTCCAAACTTCGGTACAACAAGATGTGGATTCCAATGTTGGTAACAACACCACCAATATTCCTGTCGAAGACGATGAAACGGCTTTAACCTTCAATGCCATTAATTGTAATACGAATTATGCAGATTTAGAATTATCCATGACGGCAACGCCTACAACGGTAGCGACCAATACCGCCGTAACCTTTAATTTAAGCCTACTCAATCGCGGATTAGCTGCCGCAACAGGCGTGACGGTGAAAGACCTTTTACCTGCATCCTTGACTTTTAATACGGCAACGCCATCCACTGGGACGTATAACGATACAACAGGTATTTGGACGATTGGCACCATGAATCCGAATACAACTGTCACCTTAAGCCTTGCAGTAACGGTGAATGCGATTACCAATTCGATTGCTAATTTTGCACAAGTGCAAACCAGTACGCCGATTGACCCCGATTCTACGCCTGGCAATGACACGAATCAATCCGCAGACGAAGATGACGAAGCCAAAGTGAACTTATTTGCCGCAGGCGCGAACCAATGCGATTTAGAATTATCCTTAACTTGTCCTTACACAACCGCTTTGCCCCTTTATCAAAATGTGCCATTCAGAGCTGTTGTCGTCAATCGCGGGCCCGCAGCCGCAACAGGCGTGACCATTAAATATCCATTCCCAGCAGGCATGGCGTACAATTCACAATTGGCATCACAGGGCATTTATGACTCTTTTGGTGGTTTATGGACGGTTGGCACCATCGCACCAGGCGATTCGGCAGTATTGACTTTGACTATTTTTTCCTTACAAACGACGCTGACGCAATTCATACAAGTTAAAACAGCATCGCCTACGGATTTGGATTCCACTCCAAACAACGATACCAATAATTCGCCAAATGAAGATGATGAGGCATTATTAACCGTTCCAACGATTGCGTCCAATCCATTTGTGGATTTGGCTTTGAATCTGACGGCGGATAAATCCAGTGTCGCACCAAATGGAACCGTCACCTTTACACTTGCAGTGGACAATTCAGGTGCGATGACGGCAACCAATGTTTCCGTTAAACACTTGATTCCCAATCTTTTAACTTATGGAACCATTACGCCGCAAAAAGGGACTTTCAATAATACAACTGGTATTTGGACTGTAGGTAGTTTGATTTCTAATGAAACAGCTACGTTAACGATTGTGTATAATGTCGGAGCGATTACGGGCAATATCGTTGGTTTTGCGCAAGTACAAACCGCCCTACCCAATAATGACCCTAATTCAACACCTGGCAATAATACCACTGAAACGCCCAATCAAGATGATGAAGCGGCTATAACGATATTCAAACAAGGAACAGGCGCGGGTTGCGATTTGGAATTGTCCATGACGACAACGCCTACCTATGCACCATACGTCCCGAAAAACTTCACCTTGACTTTACGCAATACAGGCGGAACTGCCGCAACGAATGTAACGGTTGATTTTCCATTTCCAACCAAATTTGTCAATGGCGGCAATCCAACATCTACTTCGGGGACTTCTTACAACACCTTTAATATGGTGTGGACGGTCGGAACGCTCCAGTCAGGACAAAGTGTAACGATGACGATGCCTTTATTTTGTTTGGACAACACAGGTTCGGTTACGGCTTTTGCCCAAGTCAAAACGGCAAGTCCGGCGGATGCCGATTCTGCACCTAATAATAATGCGACGAATGTGCCTGTTGAAGATGACGAAGCAGCTGTCGTGATGACTCAAGGTAGTGGCAACACACCGCGCATCACGCAAAGGGGACGGCAATTGATACCCATTGTCATTAATAATCTTTTTCCAAATCCAAGTGAAGGCGAATTAAATGTGGTGATTCATGCCAATTATAAAGGAGAAGCGACTTTTGAATGGTATAATCCACAATCAGGCATCGTACTCACGCATAAAATGGAGGTGAATCAAGGTGAAAACCACTTATTTTTCGATTTAACAGGTTTGGCAAACGGCGTTTATTATTTGCAAACGACGATGAATGCCATTAAAAATATGCCTATCAAGTATCTTAAATTTTAAGTAATTTTAAGTAATTTTAAAAACATCATCTAATGAGACGGGCAAAATGAACATTTTGCTCGTTTTTTTTGAAAAAAACAATTTTTTTTATGTCACAGGGAACTTATTTTCCCGTTATAGCCTTAAATGGAATAGCTTTTATAATTATATTTAATGTCTCAATTTGTAACACTTGTATATAAGTAATATTTATTTTTATAAAATACCATATTCTAATTATTTTAGAGTTAAAATATTATAAAACAAGGAGTTATAAAATTATTTTTTTACGAAAAAAGCACCTTTTTTGTTAATAATTCGTAAAAAGTATCTTTAATCGTGACACGTAATTTGACATTAATTAAAAAATCATGTATCTTTGCGCCCAGATTTTTAATAAAGTATTACAAAAAAAGAGTTTAAACAAATTATTAATTCACCCTGAAAACGTATCAATTACGCAATGAATTCATCTATTGACCCAAGCAACTTGTACTTGATGATTTACTTACTGATTTTGATGATTATCATCAATCGCCCTGGTTCAGGTTCTGGTACATCAGGAGCTGTTTAAGATTCCTTTTGCAAGCTGCGCACTCCAAATGAAGAGACTATTTAAAGTCCTTTAACCAAAGTCCAAAATTTTAAAAACAAGTTTCCGTAGGACGGAGACTTCCCCCGAAAAGCTGTTTTGGTCTATTCCAAAATGGCTTTTTGACGTTTTTATCGGGAATAACGAACCGTTGAACGATTTTTTATCAAAAAAAGGAACTGTTTTTGAAGTTTTTTTGGTTTAAAAATAGATATTGCCTAATTTTGTAATTGTATTCAAACAAAACAATATCATTTCGCCAAAATTATCTAAAAAAATATCGAGACAATGATGAAAAACCTATTCGGAAGTCCAGAGGCAGACTCCAAAAGCCTTGAATTTTTAACCAAAGTAATTGAAAAAAATAACTTACCTGGGTTTGATTATTTAGAATTTAAAGGAGCTATTGAAAATTTGTCCAAATTTCATTCGGATGAAGCCTTAGCGTTTCGCTCTGCTTTTGCAACCGCATCGACTTTGGGTTTGACCAAAGAGAAATTATTAGAAACGGTGCAGTATTATCGCAAATTGATTGTCAATGAAAAATTGCAATTTGAAGCAGCCTCTCAAAAACAACAAGACCAGCGCGTCGGTGGAAAACTCAAACAAGTGTCTGAGTTAAAGTCTCAAATTGCTGCTAATGAATTGAAAATCAAACAATTACAAGCTGAAATAGACAAAGCAAAATCAGCAACGAATCATGCCGATTTTGAAATTGAACAAGAGGTTCAAAAAATAAACGAAACGAAGCATCGTTTTTCGTCCACACACGCGATTGTGTTAAAGCAAATGGATAAGGATATTGAAAGTATTGGAAAATATTTATAATCAAGGTTTGAATTAGGATTTTTAGGATTGATACGATTTTTTTAGGATTAAATCCTTAGTACATAACAAAAAGGATGGATGTACGGATTTCACGGATTTTCACGAGATTTTCACGGATTTGGAGTTCTAAAATCCGTGAAAATCCGTGAAATCCGTACATCCATCAACCCGACAGGATTCACTTGAATGACTACTAAGGATTTAATCCTAAAAAAATCATATCAATCCTAAAAATCCTAATTCAAACCACCATATTAATTTTTATTTAAATTTAAAAAAATCAAAATTATGAGTAGCATTACTCCGATTCAGCAGCCAGATACTTCTAATTTTAAGATTAAATCCTTTTGGGAAAAGCCCGAAGGCGTTACAGGAATGCTTTTCATGGCAGCGATTTTACTCGGTGGCGGGTATTTGTTCATGAAAATTTTGCCAACATTGGTGGCATTAGCGGCGAATACCTTATATTTAGCAGGCATGTTAGCCGTACTTGGCGCAATCGTCTATATGGTACTCGACCCGAAAATGCGCAATTTGGTTTGGTACATGTATAAAAGTGTCATGCGTTGGATAACGGGCATCTTTGTAACGATTGACCCCGTAGGCATTTTGAAAACATATGTAGATAGTTTGCAAGATAATCTGGGCAAAATGAGCAAACAAATTGGCAATTTGCAAGGACAAATGCGCAGTATGCAGAATTTGATGGAGGGCAATAAGCGCGAAATCGATGGCAGTATGAAATTGGCGAGTCAAGCCAAAATCCAAAACAATGAAGCTCAAATCGTTTTACACACGCGCAAAGCGGCGCGTTTGCAAGAAAGCAACGAAAAATACAACAATTTATTCAAAAGAATGGAATTACTCAAAAAAGTGTTGAGTAAAATGTATGAAAATTCTGAAATCTTGTTGGAAGATACGAAAGACCAAGTAAAAGTGAAAGAACAAGAACGTCAAGCAATCCGCACCAGTCATTCTGCCATGAAATCGGCGATGAATATCCTTTCGGGTAGTCCTGACCAACGGATGATGTTTGATATGGCGATGGAAAATATTAATAATGATGTCGCTATGAAAGTCGGTGAAATGGAGCGTTTTATGGAAATGAGTAGTGGCTTTATGAATTCCATTGATTTACAAAATGGCGTTTTTGAAGAAGAAGGTTTGAAAATGTTGGACGATTGGGAAAAGAAAAGTTCTTTGATGTTGACAGGTGGCAAAATTAGCGCGGATGACAAATTGGAATTAAAAGCTCCTCCAACCAAAGAAAAATCTTCAGGAAATACGCCTTCCTCGAATGATAATTCATACGATAGTTTATTCAAATAAACGATTGAAATGAATTAATGGATAACAACGTTTGGAGGGTTTGAAACCCTCCAAACGTTTGATAATCATTTGGATAACAACGTTTGGAGGGTTTGAAACCCTCTAAATATTTGATAATCAATTTTTTATAAATGACTCTTTTGGTTAAAATATACTTTTTATGATGAATGTTTCTGAAACGGTAACACGCTCTTTTCCAATTCCTGACCAATTACCTGATACCACCCGCATTTGGGTTTATTTGAGTAATCGCCCTTTTACAGCGAAAGAAGGAACGGTATTGAATAGTCAATTGAACGCTTTCGCACAACATTGGACGGCGCACAACCATCAATTGCAAGCATTTGGCGGCGTTTTAGACCATCAAATCATCGTGTTAATGGTCGATGAAAGCAAAGCTGGAGCAAGTGGATGTTCCATTGATAAATCGGTTCATTTTTTGCAAGAGCTTGAAAATCAATATGATGTGCAGTTGTTTAATCGTTGGATGTTCGCTTATCAGCAACATGACCTTTTGCATACGGCAGAAAAAGCCGAATTTAAACGTTTATATCAAACAGGGATTATTGATGATGAAACCCTTGTTTTGGATACGATGGTGAATCTTTTAGGCGATTTTAAAACCAAACGATGGAAATCATTGGGCAAAAGTTGGCATAAACGCTTGATTTAAAATTAGGTACCATTGGAACGCATCCGCGTTCCAATGGTACCTAAAAAAGCACACAATCCTATTTTTTATCTAAATTCAAAACAGACACTTTTCGAGTTTCCGTCAATTGATTGAAAGCAGGCACTTGTTCCGCCAAGATTTTATTCAATTTTTCCAATTGAATATCCGCTAAACCTGACAACGCATTATAAACTTCATACGTTTGTTGTGTCGGGCGCGTATCCGCAGAAGCTGCCGCCGCCGCCAAACCTGAGATTTGGTCATTCAACCGAATCGGCACTGCTAACAAATCTTGAAATGCTTTTGCCTCATGCTGAATCAATTGATTTTCAACGGATTGCAACGAATCCAACAGCGGTTTACTTACTTTTTCCAATGATTTTTTAAACACCGTATCTTGAATGGATTTCAAATAATCATCCGTTTGCTTGCGAATCGCCCGCAAATCATTCACGCCTTTATGAATCGAACTTACTTTATCGCGCACTTTTAATTGAAATTTCAAACTTTCGGTCAAATCAGTCTCCGAAACGCTCAAACGCGGGTCTTTTTTGATTTCAATCAGTTCTGACCCAACGATTTCTTTCCCAATCGCCCATTCCACCCGATACATGCCGGGAGCCGCTTTCGGACCTATCACCGAACCACTCCACATCAAAGCAGGCGTACCTTCTGTATCAGTCGCGTCCGCATACCGCGTATCCCATTCAAAACGATTCAAACCTGCATTTGCCGTCAAAAGTCCTGCCCGTTCGATTTTATCTTTTTGATAAAAATTTGCATTCATTTCAATTGCTTTCCCTTTTTTATCCTTCAAATTGGAAAAACGTGCTACCGTATCTTTTTGAGCATCGAAAAAGGTCATCGTCATTTCATCCGTCACCTTATTTTTCAACCAATAATGAATCGTCGCACCGCCAAAAGCGTTTTCACCGACTTGCATGCCCGCCGTACGCAACGCTCCACCACCCACTTTATACGCCGCTTCTGGTTTGAATAAATACGCTTTTTTATCTGCAATCTTTTGATTATCAACGATTTGATACAGTGGCTCTAAATGGTCTAACACCCAAAAAGAACGCCCATGAGTCGCCACGACCAAATCTTTATCCCGCGCCTGCACCGCAATATCGTGAATCGGAGTCAAAGGCAAATTATTGGATAAAGGTTGCCAATGATTGCCATCATCGAAAGAAACAAAAATACCAATTTCCGTTCCTGCGTACAACAAGCCTTTTTTATTCGGGTCTTCTCGAATGACGCGGCAATACGCTTGATTGGGCAAACCAGTTGTAATGGCTTTCCAAGTTTTGCCAAAATCATTGGTTTTGAACAAATACGGCTTGGTATCGTCCAATTTATAGCGATTCGCAGCCAAATACGCCGTTCCTGCCTCAAAATGCGATGGTTCAATCATACTCATCAACGCCCAATCGGGCAAACCTTGAACCGTCCATTTATCCCATTTTTTGCCGCCATCTTGACTGATATGCAGCCATCCATCATCCGAACCTGCCCAAAATAAGCCTTTTTGCACCGCAGATTCGGCAAACGTGAATATCGTACTAAACGTTTCCGCCCCTGTATTGTCTTTCGTAATGGGTCCGCCACTTGAAATCAAGGTTGCAGGGTCATTGCGGGTCAAAATGGGACTGATAATTTCCCAACTCATGCCGCCATTCGTGGTTTTATGCACATATTGAGAAGTCGCATATAACGTTTTGGCATCATGTGGCGAAAAAACCAATGGATACGTCCATTGAAAACGATATTTCATTGCTTCCGCGCCCGCACCCAAATATAACATCGGATTGACCGCAATTTGTTGACGCTGACCCGTTTTTAGGTTCCATTTTTCCATTTCGCCTTGATAATTCCCTCCAAAAACGATGTCTGAATTCGTTGGGTCGGATACGACATAACCACTTTCACCACCCGAAACCACTTCCCAATCGCCTTGGTCAAGGGTAAAATCCTCTGTATTGCGGGTTTTGATGCGAATACTCGAATTATCTTGTTGCGCCCCGTACGCATGATAGGGAAAATCATTGTCCAACGAAACATGATAAAATTGCGCAGTGGGCAAATCTAATTTGGTGAAATTACGTCCACCATCATAAGTTATTTCAGCACCACCGTCATCACCCAGAATAAAATTTTGTCCATTATTGGGATTAATCCAAATATCATGGCAATCTCCATGTTGCACTTGGATTTGCGCAAAGGATTTTCCAGCGTCCGTTGTTTTCCAAAAACCAACATTCAAGACAAATAACGCGTCATCATTGGTCGGATCCACTGCAATTTCACTGAAATACCAAGGGCGTTGTCGCAAATTTTTATCGGTATTGATTTGCGCCCAATTTTCACCACCGTCTTCGGAACGAAACAATCCGCCCCCTTTTTGATTTTCAACCATTGCCCAAACGCGATTGCTGTTTTTATGGGCAACTGAAATCTCAATTTTGCCCAGAATGCCCACTGGCAACCCTGGTTTTTGGGAAATGTTTTTCCAAGAATCCCCGCCATCCGTTGATTTATACAAGCCAGAACCTTCTCCACCACTGCTCATCATATGATGATTCCGAAAACATTGCCACAAAGACGCATATAAAACGAGTGGATTATTGGGGTCCAAAGCAATGTCAATCGCGCCCGTTTTATCGTCTTTTGACAAAATTTGTTCCCAAGAACTACCGCCATCTTTGGAACGATACACGCCGCGTTCCCGATTTTGACCAAAAATCTTACCTAAAACAGCTACATATAAAAGGTCTGGATTTTTAGGATGCACAACAATGCGCCCAATCGCAAAACTCTTATCTAAACCGATTTTTTTCCAAGTTTTGCCCGCATCATTGCTTTTGTACATGCCATCGCCGAAACTGATATTGCCGCGCATCTCCGTTTCGCCCATGCCGACATAGAGGATATTCGGGTTGGAAGGCGCGACCGTGATGCAGCCGACAGAAGACGACCCAAAAGTACTATCCGAAATGCAGTGCCAAGCCTGTCCACCGTCTGTTGTTTTCCACACACCGCCGCCTGTCGCGCCGAAATAATAAGTCAATGGTTGTTCGGCATGTCCCGCGACTGCCAAACTGCGCCCACCTCTAAACGGACCAATATTCCGCCACTTCAACGTTGAAAATAAAGATTGTGGCACTTGTGCAACCATTTGCGTCAGCGCACCCATCAAAAAAAGGGAAAATAATAATAATTTTTTCATACCAATCAATTAAAATTTTTAATTTTGAATTTTATAACCGTGATAAGTAGTTCAATTGAAAGAACCGATCCAAAAGGTCGGCGAGGTTGCAACCTCGCCGACCTTGATTCGATACGAATGCACTGATTATCAATTGTTTACGTTTTGATAGTTTCTTTCAAATCAACTACTTATCATGTAATTTTTCACAAAAATACACCTATCATTGGTTAAAATGATGGCATTATTAGATAAAACAATTCAAAATTAAATTTTTTTTTTAAAATGACTACAAACAATCCTCGACGTTCCGTTTTAAAAACATTGGCAGGTGCAACAGGGCTTTCGGTGGTTTCCGATGCGATGCTCAATCGCATCTCGGCGGCAGAAAACCAATTAGATGCCGTAAAAGCATCGGGTAAAATCAATCATTCTGCGTGTAGGTGGTGTTATAATACCATTCCATTGGAAGATATGTGTCGAATGGGCAAAAAATTAGGGTTAGTTGCCATTGATTTGCTCGAACCGAGCGAATGGGATATGGCGAAAAAATATGGTTTGGTCTCCTCTATGGGCTTTTCGCAACCCAAAGGTTTCGGCATTACGAAAGGTTTTAATCGGATTGAAAATCATGAAACCTTGATTCCCTTTTATGAAGACTTGATTCCGAAAGCGGCAAAGGCTGGTTTGCCCAATATTATTTGCTTTTCAGGCAATCGGGAAGGTTTATCAGATGAAATAGGCGTTAAAAATTGCGCTGAGGGACTCAAAAAATTGATGTCTTTGGCTGAAAAACACAAAATCAATGTGGTCATGGAGTTGTTGAACAGCAAAGTCGATCATAAAGATTATCAATGTGACCATACCGCTTGGGGCGTTGAATTGTGTAAAGCGACAGGTTCAGACCGATTTAAATTGTTATATGATATTTATCATATGCAGATTATGGAAGGTGACATCATTCGCAATATAAAACAATATCATCCGTATATCGCTCATTATCATACAGGTGGCGTTCCGGGACGCAATGAAATTGATGATTCGCAGGAATTGTATTATCCTTCGATTATGAAAGCGATTGCGGATACAGGGCATAAAGGTTTTGTTGCCCAAGAATTTATCCCTACCAGCAAAGTGCAAAAAACGCCTTCCAATGATGAAAAATGGGCATCTTTGAAAAAATGTGTTAAAATTTGCGATATTTAGGAATCGGCGTAAGTCTAAACTTGACGCGCGGTAAGATAATGTCGATTCATATCCTTAGTACATGACACAAAAGGAAATGTGGGTGATGGATGTACGGATTTTCACGGATTGGTACGGATTTTTTTGAAAAATCCGTACCAATCCGTGAAAATCCGTGAAATCCGTACACCATCACCCACATTTCCTTTTTTGTCATGTACTCAGATTCATATCAAAATTTTTACAAAAGTGTTAATTTCCAAGCCATCATTTTTTGAGTTGCTGCTTTGCCAACAACCGTTTCCAATTCGGCTTCGGATGCTTGTTTGACGCGCTCGGCTGATCCAAAATGCGTTAATAATTTTTGGGTTAATTTATCGCCAATCCCTTGAATATCAGTGAGTTCGGAAGTAATAAAATTTTTAGAACGTTGGTCTCGATGGAAGGTAATCGCAAATCGATGTGCCTCATTGCGACATTGTTGAATCAACTTCAAGGATTCCGATTTTTTATCAATGTACAACGGAATCGAATCCAATGGAAAAAAAATCTCCTCCAATTGTTTCGCAATCCCAATTACGGTCACTTTTTCGTGTAAATCTAACGCCGTCAAACTTTTCATCGCCGCACTCAATTGACCTTTGCCGCCATCGATGATAATCAATTGCGGCAGAGGCGCGGCTTCCGCCAAACGGCGTTTGTAACGGCGCATCACCACTTCCTCCATACTCGCAAAATCATCGGGACCTTCCACCGTTTTGATATTGAAATGCCGATATTCGCGTTTGGCAGGTTTTCCATTGATGAAAACGACGCAACTTGATACAGGATTCGTCCCTTGTAAATTTGAATTATCAAAACATTCTATGTGTAATGGAATGTGTTTCATCCGCAAATCCTTTTGCAAGGTCAATAAAATCCGTTCTGCGGGTGCAGGCTGCCCTGTTTTCAGAGCCGCTTGTTTTTGATGTTGGAGGAGTTGAAATTTGGCATTTTTCGCTGCCAATTCGACTAATTTGCGTTTATCACCGATTTTAGGGACGGAAATCAACACCGATTTATCGGCAAAATGCGCTTCTATGGATAAAATTAACTCTTTCGATTGACTATCAAATTTTTGTCGCAGGTACGGAATCGCCCGTTCCAATAAAGAATCATCCGTTTCTTCTTCAATTTGTTTTGCCAATTCAAGGTTGAAACTATGAATCACTGCCCCATTCACGACCTTCAAAAAATGGACAAAAGCCGTTTTTTCATCGCCCGCAATGGCAAAAACATCCGCATCCACAATCGTAGTGCTTACAATCGTGGATTTACTTTGATAATCTTCAAATAATTTTAACCGTTCTTTGACTTGTTGTGCTTTTTCAAATTCGAGTTTTTCAGCATGCGCCATCATTTCCTTTTTCAAACTGCGGCTCACCGCTCCAAATTGACCTTTCAAGACGTTTGTAATCTGAGCAATTTTCTCCATATAAGCTGCCTCCGATTCCAATCCGACACACGCGCCCATGCAGTTTTTGATATGGTATTCTAAACAAACTTTAAATTTTTTCTGCGTAATATTGGTTTCCGTCAAGGCATGAATGCAGGTGCGTAACGGAAATAATTGTTTAAACAAATCCATCAATAATTCCACTTTTTGGGTGGAAACGTAAGGACCAAAATGCGTAGAACTATCTTTTTCAGGCTGCCGTGTGATGAAAATACGGGGAAATCGTTCTTTTTTGATGGCAATATAGGGATAAGATTTGCCATCTTTCAACAAAACATTGTATTTGGGTTGGTATTTTTTGATGAGGTTACTCTCCAAAAAGAGCGCGTCTTGTTCGGATTCGACAATCGTATATTCGATTTTGAGGGACGCTTTGACCATCGCTTTGGTTTTAGCAAGGCGATTTTCGCGCTCTCCAAAGTAAGAACCGACCCGATTTTTTAAATTTTTAGCTTTGCCGACGTATAAAACAAGGTCATTCGCTCCGATGAAGCGATAAACGCCCGGCAAAGGCGGCATCCCAAGTTGTTGATAATCTTCTGTTTGCATATATTTGAAATTAAGTAGTTGAATTTAAAAAATCGACAAAAAACAATACGCGCTAAAAGGTTGATTTTCAAGGGTGTATAATGTTTGGAGGGTTTGAAACCCTCCAAACGTTGTTGTTGTATAACGTTTGGAGGGTTTCAAACCCTCCAAACGTTGTTGTTGATTATTTAACATTAGCTACTTACTACTGCATGAAGTCCTAAATTATTTAGGACTTCCTTAAAAATCATCTAAATCTGCTTCTGTCAGCGTCTTCAAAGCGGAAAGCGACAAATGATAAGCATCCATCATTTTAACATTTTTGGATTGATAATATTGCTCTAATTGCGCCTGCGTTTTTAAAAAAGAAATTTCAAATGCTTGCACGATTTGGGCATTCCGCTTCGACCCTTTCGCAAAGGTAGCCATTTTTTTGTGAATCGTTTCAACCCAATTGGTTAAATTTTGCGGTTCAGTTAATAATTTATCGGGCAAATTCCGCAATAAATCAGGTGAAATCTCGGGTACATCCGCATTCATATTCAAATCTCGCGTAATGCAAAGTAGCAAACGCGCTGATTCCCAGCCATCAAAACCTGTAATCGCTTGCGCCCCTTCTTGATACTTTTTAAGGCGACGTTGACGGGTCAAGGCTTCTGCGTAAGCATTTTCCAAGGTATCCGTTGCGACTCCATGCAATGTACCACTGAATGTACCGAATTGTTTTAACACTTGTTGTAATTCCAACACCGTTTTAGTCCGCACCGTTTTTTCATGGTAAGGCGCGGGCGTGACCTGCGAAGTTGCCTTTGCAGGGTTTTTAGAGCCACCTTTCGGTTGATTTTTCGGCTCATTTTTCTTTTCCACCTTTGCCAAAAGCACCTGTTTAGCAGGTTCTTTGTCGAAAGCCGTCACACGATTCAATAAAGCATCCGAAACTTTGCGCACAAACGCACCTTTAAAACCTTTTGTTTGAATTTGTGCCGCCAAAACACGGGCTTCATTGACATCCTCAAACAAACCGACCACAATTCGGACTTGTCCATTGTCGCATGCCCAAGCATACAAATTGCCCAGATGCTCTAATTTTTTCCATTCAATCGGTTCACCTGCCGTTTGCGTGATGAGTTGCACGATATGATGCTCAGGGGCGGCATTCAAATCGCGTTCCAACACAAATGCATCCGTGTAACCTTTACTTTGGACTTTCGCCAATACCTCAGCCGCCGCTTCAGGATTGGAAAAACCGCCGATAAAGACGATGTTTTCCTTTTCATACACATACGAATAAGAACGAATGTGTTCAAAATCCGCTTGTCGAGCATCATTAAATGCACCGAGTTGAATGGTGTACGTCAGGACAGGCGATTTGGACGCTAACGTTGTTACGGGTGTTTCTGCTGCCGTCTCTATGTCGGCAGTTTGGGTCACTTTGGGCGCAGGGGGCGGCGCGAATATAGTGACAGGAGTGGGTAGAACCTCTATTTTGCCAGATTTGGGGGTGGTCTGAGCCAAAATAGGTGCGCAAAAAGACCCACACAACAGCGTAACTGTTGCGAAACGCATCCTTGTTGAGTTTTTCATAGATTTACCAAAAAATCGTGAATTAAGATTGGTTTAAAAATTTGCTCAAATATAAGCCTTTTTTTAAATTTAAAAACTTTTTTATGAAAAAAAGTGTTTTTGGCGCATGAGTGCAAGAATTTATTTGAATCAAGAATGGAGGAATTGCGATAATTCCGCCATTCTTGATTCAAACCCTGTCACAGGATACGCGCTACAAGATTATAACCATTTATCATAGAATGATTCCTTTTTTTAAAATTTACCCAATATGAAAAATTTTCAACTGCGTAAACCAATGTTTATCAAACAATTATTAAACATTGTGATTACATTAACCCTTTTTTCACTGCCCCAATTTGCAAAAGCTCAAACGAGTGGCAGAGGAGATTCACTCACCTTTTCCAAATTACCGCAATTTATCATCCGTTTTAAAGATACCACGAATCGAGATACGATTATCCGTATTTTGCGGAGTTATAATGCCATCATCAAAGATTCATTAGGCACGAATGGCAAAGTGATTCTTGCGGAATTGAGTGGTCCACCGCCTGCTCCTTTCAATAATGTGATTGGCATTGCAGAAGATGCGAAAGCGAAAGCCGTTGTAACAGGTTGTGAACCCAATTATGCAGGTAAATTACCGAATAGTTTGACCGATACGACGCGTTTTCACCATTCTCCACTGCCTGCTTCTTGCCGCGATACGTCGAATATTCGCGGACGTTGCCAAGCAGAGGTTGGGCGCGACTCGACCGTGATTGCCATCATTGATTCGGGTTTGGATGGTGTGATGCAAGGGAATACTTTAATCCCAAGTGAATCTATTTTTCAAAATCGGTTGTGGAATGATGGGACAGGCGCGTGTGGTTACAACTTTTTGGATAATAATAAAATGCCTTTGGATTCTAATGGGCATGGAACGCATGTAGCGGGCATTATCGCGCAAACCCTTGATTTCTATGGGGCAAAAGCTCGATTTATGATTCTCAAAACGCAGGATAAAAATGGTCAAGGGACGACTTGGGATGTTTGTCGCGCTTTGTATTACGCCATGTCTCATGGTGCGCAAATTGTGAATATGAGTTTGAGCTATACGTCGGTGGATACATCCAGTGCGCCGAGTATTTTCGAGTCAACGATTAGTGCAGCAGGCAGGGATGCGGGTATTTTGGTGATTTCGGCGGCGGGCAATAATGGTCGAAATGTGGATACCCTGAATTTAAGTAATTTGGGAAAACCGCTTAAATATTTCCCTGCGGCGATGAAATCCAGTAATTTAATCAAGGTCGGTTCAACGAGTTGTTTGTCCAATCTTTCAACTTATAGCAATTATGGCAAAACCAGTGTGGATTTGGCGATTCAAGGCGATTCCATTTTCAGTAGTGTTTTAAATGCGCGTTGGAATTTTAAAAATGGTACTTCGATGGCGGCTCCATTTGTGACCGCAACCGCAGCTGTTTTAGCGAGTCGGCGCAATTTGTATCCTTTTAATCAAGCTACTATCAAAGAATCTATGTTGAAAACGGTGGATAATCAATCGTATTTAACCACAAAGGTTGTTAGGGGCGGTTCTTTGAATAGTTGCAATGCTTTGGCGTATTACATAACACATGTAGGCGCACAAGATGTTGTAAATCAACAAGTTGCGATGAAGGTGTATCCAAATCCGTTTGAAACAAGCGTCAATGTCGAATTTGATTTAAATAAAAATCAATCTATTGAAATTTTAATTTATAATGCATTGGGACAGAATATTTTGCGCCAAAAAATGGAGGGTCAAGCAGGAGCAAATGCTTGGTCTTGGCAACCTGCGGGCAATCTCATGTCTGGAATGTATCATGTGGAATTGCGCACTTCGGTCGGGCGTAGCATTCAAAAAATAGTGCGTTTTTGAATTAGAGGTTTGAATTAGGATGCAAGCGTTTGAATTAGGATGCTTAGGATTTTAAAGATTTTAAGGATTGATTTTCAGGATTCAAATCCTGAAAATCAATCCTTAAAATCTTTAAAATCCTAAGCATCCTAATTCACCCCCCTTAATTCAAGATTAATTTTTTAACGACATTTCCAATTTTTACAATATAAGTTCCTGATAACCAAAGACTTGTATCCATAAACACTTTATCACTCACCGTTGATTGATATACAGGTTGTCCCAATAGATTCAGCACTTGTAAAGAAACGGTTTGTTGAGTTGACAATTCAATCGTTACGCCGTCGGAAGTTGGATTTGGATACATCCGCACCATTGCCGCCGACAATTCGCCCGTTCCAACGCCTTCATTGCTCATCTGAAAAGTCGGGTCTTGAATGACAAACGCACCCGTTCCATTCGGTCGTCTTGCGAAACCTTTATCAGTCGTTTGTTGATAAAAATTCACTTCATTAATGACATTTGTATCTGGGTCTGAAAAAATAACGGTTTCACCGCCTGCGGTGAGCTTAAAATTGGCGTGTAAACCTTGTTGAGAACCATCTTCATCTGCCCAAACGATTAAATAACCATTTGCAGGAATCGTCGTTCCAACAGGAAATTTCCATTTATCCCGATTCGCAGGGTCATCACTGAGGAAAAACCCACCCAAATTCACAGGCGCAGCCGTTTTATTATGCAGTTCCATCCAATCGTCAAATTCGCCCGCAGGGTCTGCTGCCGTAAAACCATTGGAAGCCATGATTTCATTGACTGTCACCGCCGTAAAAGATGACGCATTCATTTTAACTTGATATATATACACATCATGTTCAGCACCTTTGGGCATATAAGCTACGGTTCCAGTTGCATCATTCGCCACCGCTTCAACATAAAAACGAACATACGTCCCGCGTGCAAAAGCAGGAATGGCTCCACCAAAAACGCCATCATTTGCCCCACCGTCTTGATGTTGTCCATCATCAAACATCAACGTTTTATGAAAATAACCATCAAAACCAGTGCTAAAATACAAATTTACGTGTTGAATGCCTGCTGCAAAAGCAATGTTAGCCTTTACATTGCAAACTTCATTCGCAGCGGGCGCACTGAAATCAGTGGCTGTAGCCTTATAAATCACATTGGAAATCGTCGGATACGGGCGATTGACCTCCGCATTGGCTAAATAAACACTTCGGCGCGTATTCAAATACGTTTTCAAGGTATTTCTTTCCGATTGAAATTGCGCATAAGTATATAATTTTTTGGTATCTGCCATGACGAAAGGATCCATTTGATTATAATAAAAATCCACTCGTTTGGTAATCGAATCGGTCTGTAAATTTTCTTCTAACAGGGTGCGTACATGTGCTAAATAACGTTGTCGCAACGCAGGAACCGCCCATAATCGGTTCATAATCGGGAATTGCGTATTGGTTTCCTTGTAAAGCGGAGCCCAAGAAACGGTCGGGCCCGTCATCGCACTATTGCCGTCATACTCAATCGGCGTAATGCGCCGCGTCACGGAATCCCAATAGACGTAATAATCCATGCCGCCTTTTGCAACATAACTATCATCATCGCCAAACATAATTTCGTGACCAACGAACCATAAAGCGCGGTCTGTATCGAATACTTTTTTCAAGGAATCCTCCATCATTGCCGTCGGCAAAGTACCCATAGCCACACAAGCCTTCATCAAATCCTCCCAAGGATTGGCTTTGCCTGTTGATTTGAGGGTATAATTCGGTTTATAACTATTGGTGTCTGTGCCAAGATTGTTCAATGTACAAGTACCCGCCCCGAAACCGCCGCCGCCACCGCCACTTGCACCCGATTTTTCACCGCGCCACCGAGTGCCATCATTGTTTAAAAACCATTCGCCAAAAAACTCTTTGTTTAAAGTTTGCACATTCGGGTACAAACCCCAACTTTCCCCATTGATTTTCAAATGAATAAAATTGCCTTTTGCCGCAGGAATGTGTCGGCGGTTAAAACCCAAATACATCACTTCGCGCATCATGGATGGGTCTTCAAACGCATTATTAAAATGCAGCGTTTGATAGCCTTTCAAATCTTGAAGCGGGTTCAGATAATCCATTTTGATACTGAATGACTTTTTCTGAGTCGTCACGCGTTGATACGATGTATTGCCGCGAAATCGAACGCCTACATTCGGATAAGCCTTGCCTTTGTAAGTCAATGTCGCAGGTAAATCCGTTTTAGAAGCATAATTATTGGTCAATAAAGTCCAATAATTGGCTTGCGCAAAGGTCAAATCGACTACTTCTACACTGGATTCATTGTAAAAACCAGTGGAAGGAATATCGCCTGTGACCAATCGGCGACCGTTTTCTTCAAAGTGCATGCGCTCTGCAACATGTTGTGCAACAATGGTTTGCGACCCTATTGAACATAATAAAAAAATCAATACTTTATTCATATTTCATACTTTTTAAAGTTGTGATGTTTCAATCACGTTGAAAATGGGTTTCGGTTGCGTTTTTTGCCTCATTAGCTTACAAAAAGGGCTGCAATTCTGCCCAAGTAAACTTTATCGGCACAAAATCGCCCGAATTATTACTATTGTTGTTACGCGGCATTAAAAATTCTAATCCATCAGGCAATTTATAAAATAAATGTTTCACTTTTTGCATATATTGGGTTGGATTCCCACAATCCATCGCTTGATTTTTAAGTGCGCTGATTTTTTGAAACATCAATTGATTTAAAGCGGCTTCATTTGCCTCATTCCAAACTAAAATAGCATCCAAAGGAAGCTTTTGCCAAATATTATTTTTAAATTCAAAGTTTTCACAATGATAATACGGATAGGCGGCTGTCCTTTCAACCAAATAACGAATCATTTGATGTCCGTAAAAAATTTGCCGAATCTGCACACCCGATCGCATAATGGAGCTCATATGCCTCAAATCGGGTTGAGGAACATCGTAACGATAATCTTGCATTCCATCATTATTAAAAAAATACCAATTTATATTGCGTTGATAATGAATATTTTCAGCTTGAATGAAATAATTGGGCAAACTTTGTTCTAAAAATAAATTTTCAAATAAAAGCATGTTTTTTGCCATCGTATCTAAATTGGTTTGAATATTTATGTATTGATACGGCGTTGACAATAAGTATTTATAATGCTGTTGTGTTTTTACATAACGCACATAATACGTCATGGAATCCACTATCGAAAACCCTGATTTTTGCAATGCAAAAGGTTGTGGTTTTATCCAATAATCCCCATTTTTTTGAATAATGCCATAACCTTTTTCCGTTTCCACAAAAGCAAAACTGCCGCCGAATACACTCATATTCATTAAAATAGCATCTATAATTACTTGACCTGCTGCATTTGCGAATCCGATTCGGTGCGTTTTTCCATTTTCGGTTAATACCAAATGAAAAATTTGGTGTACCGCATCATACCAAATTTTATCATATTTGGGTGGCAAAATATTGACTCCATGCTGATTCCAAAGTCCTTGTTTTCCGCCCACCTGCCCAATTCCCAAATGATTCGACCAAGCAAAAGCATAATCAAAAACAAAAGATGATAATAAATAGCCCCGTTTATCATACATTTGCCAGTGATGGTCTCTATTGCACAAATTAACATGCAACAAAGTGTTTGAAGTAGGGTAGAGGCTACTGTCTTTCCGCGCCCAGATGATAGCGTATTTATCAACCGCCGTCATTGCAAAAAAACGACAAGGTACTCTTATTTTTTCATCTAAAGTCATCATCCCCAATCGGCGTGTCATCGTATCTTGAACCAACGCCCAATTGCCTTTTACACTCATGGTTTTAATTTCATATTTAGATGAAAATGATTTTTTATTTCCTTGATTATCAATGATTTGTTGTTTAACAGTCGTCTTATGGCGCGTTACAAAATAATCTTCTTGCTGCAATAGAATGGAGTCTTTCGGGGAAATAAGCACTTGTCCATCAGGGGCAACCAACCAACGATTTCCATCATTCCCAAAAATAAATTTTTTATTTTCATTCCCAAACCAACTCCCTTTATCAATCGTTTTCAAAGGAGTCGTCGAAGGAAATGAATAGGGCGTGTAAAACGACAGGCGGTTGTTCTTGACCCCAAAAAAACTTTTGACCCAAGCATAAGTTCGTTTATCAAAAGGCGGAACGATGTTAAAAGTACCCACCGCATCAAAGGTTTCGGGCAAAACGGCTTCCGCTTGCGCATTGATAAATTGCCATTTTCCATGATACGAAGCCAGATACAGGCTATCTTTGAAAAAAAGAATCGCGTCGTATTTCAATGGCAATAGCCATTTACGTTGTTTTGAATCGTAAATACCACATTTTTGATGATGCGTTACGTTCCATAACAATAGGTTTTGATAAGCATCATCAGGTTTTGTAATCGTTGAATTATAAAAATAAGCTCTTTGTTCAGTGCGCTCAATCGATTGATAATCAATGGGTAACAATAAGGTATTTGCGGAAGCGTCCCATAAACCATATTTTTTGGATCCGTTTGCATCCACTTTGTAGGGTTTAAAATAAGGATATTCTAAGGAATAAAAATGCGTCGTATCGACGACCCAACCTTTTTCAAAATGCCATAAACCCACTCGTTCCCTTTCCCAAAACGAGTGAACCCAAATTCGAGGAGAATCCAACGTGACACTGCTAAATAAACAAGGCAGTATCGTTTTCCCTTTATCATTGACCAAACCTTTGGCATATCCATCTTTATAATTGGATGTCCCTGCTATCGTATCACTGGTGTAAAACAAATTGTTGTGTTTTGTGAAATCCACTTCCACATAATGAGGCGGCACAATGATTTTACCTTGTTCATTGACAATGCCCCAGCGTTCCTTGATTTTCACTTCATATAAATGATTATTATACTTTCTAATGCCTTGATAAATAGGCTCTAAGATGATTTTACCTTGATTATCTATCACGCCATAAAGATCGCCTTTGCGACAACGCAATCGCGCAGAAACAGCAGGCAATTGTGGCTCCACCAGATAAACCAGCGATAAAGAAGGCATATCCTGCAAGTAAGGTAGGTGATAATGTTGTATCGGTTGAAGCATTTCCAGAAAATCCCAAATTGGTGGAACCACTGTTTTTCCAGCATCATTTAAAACGCCATATTTATTATTTTCATTTACAATATAATAAGCATAATTGAAATCTTTAATGGATTCGTATTTGGGTTGAACCAACCATTCTCCTTTTGGATTGCGCAGTCCGTATAAACACAATCCATTATCTTTATCGACTGTTGGCTTCCAACTCAAACTATCGAAAACCCAATGCGAAACCACTTTGCCTGTGCTATCCATCAACGTTTGTTCTTTTAAATGAGTTCCCCAATAGGACTGATATGCATAAATCTCTTGTTGTACCAACTGATTTTGATGATACCCAAATTGTTTTTGGATACGCGCTGCGGTATCTGTTTGAATTTGTTTAATACCTTTTTCATTGATTTTGAAATAGTTAAAAATACCATTATTTTGCTTTTGATGGATAGAGGATTCATAAATCGCTCCATTGGGCAAATACCAAGTACGACTCCACAAACTATCGCCTTGATGGTAAAGGTGTTTTTCCAAATTTCCATCCCGATAATAAATGCACAGCGAATCAAAATCGGGGGAAACAAAAGGTTCGCGTTCATCTGGATTATCATTATCGGCTATCCGCCTCCATTCTGGAAAGTACGTTTTTTTACCATACCTTTTTTGAGCAATGACTTGATTGGAATGAAAAAAATACGCCGAATCGCGCCAGACAATAGAGTGCATTCCGCCATTTTCAAATTTGTTTTCCACACAAAAGGTGTCTTGGGCGCGAATGTGAAAACGTTTCTGAATCGCGCCATTCGGATACTTTTCGATAGCAATGACTTGTGCTACAACGTTTTGCATTTTAAAAAATAAAATAATGCAAAGCCAATAGGCATGCTTGTTTTGAATTTTCATTTTTTGAGTATCAAAAGATTTAACAAAAATATTCTGAGTACGTGATAAAAAGCACTTCGTAGTTGAGAAATTTATTTCCCGCAAATCGCGAAAAATAAATTTCCCGACTACTCAATGATTCATTTTTTTGTAAATTTAAATCTTTTTTGACATGATTTTAAATCAAACATTTAATAATAATCAAAAAATGAATCCAAAAGTTGATGTTTATTTCGCCGCAGGTTGTGGGCGTTGTCCATATAAATAGTTGAAATAAAAAAAATAAACAAAAAGAGATACTTATAAAAAATTGATTCTCAAGAGCGTATAACGTTTGGAGCGTATAACCTTTGGAGGGTATAACGTTTGGAGGGTTTCAAACCCTCCAAACGTTGTTACCGAATGTTGTTGTTTCTTATTTAGATTTAACTACTTATGAACCAATGTCATTTAAAATCAATTACCAGCGCAATAGGGCAGAACCCCATGTAAATCCACTGCCAAAAGCTGCCAAACACACCAAATCGCCTTCTTTAATTTTCCCCGCTTCCCAGGCTTCGCACAAGGCAATCGGCACAGAAGCCGCAGTCGTATTACCATATCGTTGAATATTATTCCAAACTTGGTCGTCGCGCAATCGCAATGTTTTTTGGACAAATTGCGCAATTCGCAGATTCGCTTGATGGGGAATCAACATATCAATATCCGCAGGCGTTAATTTGGCTTCCGCCAAAGCCTCTTTAATCACTTCTGGGAATTTTTGAACGGCTAATTTAAACACAAATTGACCTTCCATATTCGGATATGTTTGTGCATTATCCATCATATGTTGGGTTAAAAACACGCCACCATAAGTATCGGGGTCTGGAAACCCAAAATCCGTTGCATCATTCATCTTTTTAGCATGATAACCGCCGTGACTACCTGGATTTATATAAGCTAATTTTTCGGCATACGTTCCATCGGAATGGAGTTTGGTCGTAATAATGCCCCGTGTTTTGCTGGAAGTTGGTTGCACGATGACCGCACCTGCGCCATCTCCAAAAATAACGGTTACATTCCGACCGCGTGTGGTAAAATCCAAGCCCATTGAGTGCATTTCAGCCCCAACAACCAAGATATTTTTATACATGCCCGTTTTCACAAATTGGTCGGCGATACTCAGCGCGTAAAGGAAACCCGAACATTGGTTGCGAATGTCCAAAGCACCGATTTCGGTTTTGGTAATCCCCAATTCGCGTTGCAACAAAACGCCACAACCTGGGAAATAATAATCGGGACTCAACGTCGCAAAAATGATAAAATCGACCTGTTCTTTGGTAATGCCAGCGCGTTCGATAGCGATTACAGCCGCTTTTGCTGCCAAAGTGGTGGTCGTTTCCTCATGTTTTCGGGCGTAACGGCGTTCTTGAATGCCCGTGCGTTCTTGAATCCAGGCATCATTCGTTTCCATGACGTGTGCAAGGTCTTCATTTTTGACAACGGTTTCGGGTAAATACATGCCGATACCGGCGATTTTGGAACGTAACATATGATTTAATTTTAAATTTTTGGATGGCGAAAATCGCGGTAAAAGTAGCGAAATTATACTATTTTTGCAAATTGTATGATTTAAAAATAAAAAGCATGAAACTCAATTTAGTTCATTACGCCATACCTGCCTTGGTCACTTTATTGGTGCCGCCCTGTTGGAGTCATGACGGTGCTACACAAACGTTGAAACAAATGAAAAAAAATTTAAAAAAATTAAAAATATATGAAAATATTAGCCTTTGGCATTGCCCGTGAAATCATAGGCGGTGCTATGATAGAAATACAATTAGCTGAAAATGCGACGGTTACAGATTTAAAATTTTTATTAATGAATCAATATCCGCGCCTAAATCAACTCAATTCACTTTTGATTGCTGTGAACATGGAATATGCGCAACCGTATCAAATCTTACAAGACTGTGATGAAATTGCTTTGATACCGCCTGTCAGTGGTGGGTAGTTTGCATTAGGCTCTTTAGGATTGCCTTCTTAGTACATGACAAAAAAGCAAATGTGGGTGATGGATGTACGGATTTCACGGATTTTCACGGATTGATACGGATTTTTTTGAAAAAATCCGTATCAATCCGTGAAAATCCGTGAAATCCGTACATCCCTCTTTTTTGTCATGTACTAAGGCAATCCCAAAAAGCCTAATGCAAATTATTTTCAAAAAAAGTACTTTTGTTTATGCCAAAAAGGTTGTTTTTGCTTTGACATTCGCTTTTTTTAACATTAATTAAAGGTTCATGGAGAAAATTAAAATTTATTACGGCGTACAAGGCAATGGGATGACCTTCAACGTGATGCCCAGTGTTCGAGAAAATTTGCAAAAAGCGTTTGCAAAATCACAACCGCCGATTCGGATATTCGTCGAGTATGATATGCGGAGCAATTTTGCAGAATATCATGCACAATTAGAAAATTATATATTTCCCGCACTCATGGGTTTTTCACACCCTGATGATTTGAAAAAAATAAATTGGGTGGAATTTATCAAAACGCCCGAAATGAAAGTAACACATACGATTGAACAAAATTTAAAAACAAATGACCCCGAAGTACAATCTATATCTCGGTAAAGCTGGACAATTATCTGTTATGTCTAACTTTTTGATACGTGGATGGAATGTTGCTACGCCAGAAGTAGATGTTCGAAAGTAGATTTTATGCTCTTTTTGGATAATTTTGATGCGTTTGGGGTGATTCAACATTGATTTTATTCAAAACGCTACTTGTCAAATATAAGGGTGTATCACCATTTTGGTCGTCGGGAAATTTATTTCCCGACGACCAAAGTGGTGATACACCTAAGCTAAGGATGAATGATAAGTCAATTTGTTTGGTAAAGTGAGCCCCCTTTGCAAAATTCGGGTTTCATTTGCATTAGGAATAAAGGCATTTTAAGGAATGAAGAATAAAAAAGCTCTTTTTTAAGCAAATTGCTTAAAAAAGAGCTTTTTAGTGTGAAAAAAGAGCATTTTTACTCTTTTTTTACACTAAAAAGCTCTTTTTTAAGCATTTTTGCTTAAAAAATATTGATTCTCAATAAGTTATAAAAATCCGTTCTTTCATTGTATTGCAACCTTTTTTATCCTGTACTGAGACTTTTTTTTTAACTTTTTAAAATTTGCCAATGATTCGTTATTCCATGCACCACGTATACCCGTGCCTGCGCCGCTTTGTGCGCCACTATACTGTGACGCAATGTACAAGTACTTTTACATCCGTTTTAGCCGCCAAAACGGATGCAAGTTTAATATTTCAATTCGGTGTGCCCAAGCAACAAGGATTAAGTTGTGGCTTCGAGTTTAAAAAAACACTTTTAAAAAATCACTTTTTTCACCGACATCAAATTTGGTTAAACGGGATGCATACACAACCGCTTTATTATCAACTCAATACAAATACTAATTTTTTATGGGTTAATTTAACACCCATAGGTATTTACCATTTGTTACGAGATAGCATAGCAACATTAGTGAATCAAGGTTGCCCCTTTAACCTGCATAGTAAACAATTTGACCATTTGGTAGAGCGATTACAGGACGTTGAACATAGTTTTCAAGCCGTTGAACTCGTCGAAAAAGCGTTGTTGGACTATTACAATTCATTAAAAATGCCTATATCTCTGCAAGATGTGTCGCCTGTATGCGACTACATTGTCCGACAAAAAGGCATGGTCAAAATCAAACACTTAGAAGAAAAATTTAAAGGGAGTAGCCGATGGCTCGAAAAACAATTTGAGAAACAGATCGGATTATCCCCTAAAGATTTTACTCAACTAACCCGTTTTCGCTGCCTTTTGACGCGCCGAATCAATCATCCTAAGTTGTCTTGGGCAGAATTGATGGATGAATATGGTTATTATGACCAATCTCATCTCATACAAGCGTTTCGAGCCTATACGGGTTTTACGCCGACGCAGTATATGAACGACGTTTCATTGAATTTGAATAATGTGCATTTTGAGGTAGAATAGTTCGTATTTTTACAATTGGTGTATGAAAATACGACCTACCTTTGTCCCACCAAAAGAAATTTGGACTTTTCAAGAGAAATTTCTTAACATCCAACGAGAAAATCCAGAATCAAAAAAATTCTTTGTTTAGGAGGAACTTACTGTTATTTCATTTTATAGTATTATTTTATTTTAAAATTCAAAAAATTATCACTTATGAGCCCATTTATCAAAACCAGTTTAAAAACATTGGGATTATTTGGAATGCTGACGATAGTTGCCTGTCAAAAGGAAGATGCAAGCATTACATCGGACAGCAGTAGCATGGAAACATCTGCTTTGAAAGCAGTGGACTTACCAACCGCAGCTGAAACATCTGCGAGTTTAGTGCCTGAATCTATCTTAAATTTGGCAACAACACCTTCTGTCGAAGAATTAGCAACGCAAAATGAATTCAAAACGCGTTCTAAACATTCAAGTTCGGGTGGTGCTACCGTTTATGCGTACTTATCCGTAAAGTCTCTTGGCTGTGACAAAGGTTGTACGCTTGAGCCGTATGGAGATGTGACCGCAAAATTGATTAGCAAGAATTACAAAGATTGTTACAAAACAGATTATTTGACGAAACGTTCTGCACATGATCCTTATTATCTTAAGGAGCATTGTTCTGTAGATTTGAAATGTGTCAAATATTCTAAACATGACATCAAGCATAAGTACTTGCAGTTAAGCGGTTGCCTCAAAGAAAGTGATTGCAATAAAGATGATGGTCATTACTACAAAGGTGACGATTATTTGGGGGATAAAACTGATTGTATCAGTTTGGATTGCAAACCAGGTTGTTATACGGTTTGGCAGTGCTACACCCAAGATAAACAAATGGTTTATGTTAAATACGTGATTTACGTGCATTAAAGAATCGGAATAGCAGTAAGAATTCAAGATGCCACAGTTCCAAACAAGACATGAATTTTATAAATTTTCACAAATGCCGATAAGTAATTCGTGAAAAATGCGTCCAATTCGTGTCTTGTTTGAACCCTTTGTTAACAAGAATCGGCATTTCACTCCTCCATTCCTTAGAATGCTTTCATGCCTTGTTATAAGATTTTTATTTTATATTTATTTTATATTTGTTTCATTTTCAAGAACCCTTTTTAATTTCGTTAAATATTTTTTCATATCATAATTTGCCACCAAATCAACTATAAAGGTTGGCAATGTAAAGCCGAGCCCGTGTTTAACAATGCTTTTATCAAAGGTTATGGTGTAAAGGAACTTTGTTTCCTTTGGTGAAATCGGCTCAACCGTTCGCTCACTTTTCAAAATTAAGAAAAGCAGCCGATTCTAACGATGATAGTGTTACTATCATTGAGTCATATACTTTAATTTCACCTATCCATGCACGCCCTATCGATTTTTGGCTGGATGCTTTTCACGAAGCAAGATTACACGGACCAAGAATGTTAGCCGCTTTGTTATACGCTTTACCAGATGAACAATTTAGTAATGAAGTTAAACAGCATAGAGAACAACTAATTTCTATGTTGAAAAATCATAAGTAGTAAGGTATTTGGCACAACTAATCTGATTATCAATTAATTTAACATTGTTTTTTATTTTAATTTGTTTTGCAAAGTAATACAAAGTACCAAAAAACCAAATTAAGACCATAATTAATGGGAATTTTATTTTTTATTTAAAACCTAATAATTATGAATTTAAGCCCTATTTTTAGTTTTTTGTCGGCAAAAAAAAGTTTTTTGTCGCTCTGGTTAACATTTTTCGTTTTATTTTTATTTGGCACCATCTTAGGTCAAACAGATGAAATTGCTACGATTGCATCTTATGTGAGTAAGGGCGATGTGACAACATCACTTATTCAAAAATATGGGTATATTGCACCATCTTATTTGGAAACGGAATGGAAGCAATATCCTGCCGTAAGAAAAATCGAAATGGCATACCAAGCAGCAGAGCATGCCCAAAAAGATGGTGGTAAAAATTTTCTTGTCCTTTTATCACAAGATTTAGCAAAGCAATATGAAGGTGCCAGACATGAATTGACTTTAAAGCCATTGTTAAATGAAAGTAGTCTGCGGAATCCAATTAGTTTTAGACATCCTGAAATAAATGTCAATTCAAATTTAGCAGATCATATAAAACATCAAATTCTTACCATTAGCAAATATACAGAAGTGGGAGCATTAGGCGGAACAAGAGGCGTATTAAAACACCAGTTTGGTTTAGCTGATACAGAAGTATATTAAGTAAAAGTAAATCGTCTAAACATGCCCTTGAAATAGGTTTAACTAAATCTACGGTGCCACCAATTCATCAAGTAAGGCTAACGGATGTAATGGCTAAAATTGATAATAGATATGGTTCTTCATCAAATCCCAGTTCAACAAGACCTATTAATCAAACAGCACAATCCGAAAAGCCTACTAACCCAATAGGGAAAAATGCGTATGATACGTTTAAAAAAAGCAGTTACACAACACCTGAGTCTATTGTTTTCAAAAAGCAAATAAGAACACGGGGAGGATTTGGTGGTGTAATCTTTGGAAATGAAGTGATTGATGCTACCAATTTACCAAAATTAAATTATATTAGAGTTATCCAAAATGGTTATTTATCAAAGGAAGGTTTACCATTGAGTGATTTAGAATTTATATTTGAAGATGGTTCCGAATATTTAGAAACATTGGTCTTAGTAGAAGATCTATTAGCTGCCAATGAAATTTTATTTCATTCGGACTACAATACTGGGGAAGGAATTGGGCTTGCAGGCATAAAAAATCCTATTTTTTATGATAATTTGATTCGGTGGGAATCCGTTATTCATCCCGCTTTATCCAATTTTGAACTTGGCTGGTCAGCATTGTCAGTAGATGCACTCCCTATTGCATCCAATGATATGATAAAATATGTCAAAAAAAATAATGATGCTATTGATACGGCATTTCAATGGGCTTTAAATTCAAATCTTAAAACGTGGAAAATTATTGATGTTCCATTAGTTATCACCAATCAAGAAAATAAATTTTTGATTGAACGCAGTGATAAATCAGCATTAGAAATATTACCTAATGCGTATATAACGATGCATGGCTTTTATGCAAATGGACTTTCAGAGGGAGAAGAAGTATCAGGCTTTTACGAGACCATACCTGCATTAACTCAATCAATATATGAATTTAGCAGAATTAATGATTTTGCAAGAACGCTTGCATTACTTAGGTGGGCAAAAGAAAAAGGGGGCATCTTAGTAGATTTACCTAAAGATATAAAATAGGTTCAAACCCCCGAAACTATTTTTATCACGGAACAAAAAAATATTCGCTATTACAGTATTCAAGAAGAAAAACATAATTTTGAAATTTTAAAAAAAACAAAATTAGACAAGTTTAATAAAATTGAAAATTCTAAAAAACATTTTAATTATTTACAGAACATTTTTCAGAACAATATCCAAGATTATAATAAATCAGTTGATTCTTTTTGGAGATATTCCTTTGACCCTTTGCAATATCAATCCCCAATTTGTTCAACAGCAATCCTTTCACCTAATTCAGAAATTAGTATTGATAAAATTATAAAACAATTAAATAATTCCTTAAAATCAGATTCACTTTATGGTGCCCTAAAAGCAAATAGAGCCAAGTTAGAAAAAATAGATGAATTTTTATATTTTAAAAGTTTATTTTTAGATAACTCGCCAAAATCTTTAAAAATAATCCAAGAAATTAAAAACTCAATTAGTTATAGTGAAAATTTATATTTGAAGGAATATGAAAAAATTGATGCCGAAGTAGTACTAACGTCTAATGAAAAAGGTGAGATTTCATACATGATGTTTCAAAAAGATTTAATTCTGATTTCAATAGGCAACTTAAATGATGAAGTGGGATGTTTTGAACGTCTATTTTGCTTCCCTATTTCGCGGGTCTTCCAATGCCTGATTGGACTCCTTCAAACGGAAAATACAACGCAGCGTTGTACTGTAATTTACGGATCAGATGAAATCCTCGGGCGATGACCATTAATGCAACCGTATTATTCCCAAAACCGCCATCCGCAACCACATCGGAAATCGGGAAAAAACGACCCAATTGCGGCAGAAAAAGCAATACAAAGGAATCCAGCATTCGAGCTAAAACTTGAAACGTGTAGGCGATGGGTTGTTCCACTGCAGGATCTTTGGGTTTGTTTTTACTCCCTTTCGGACGACCTGCTTTTTTTTTCCCACTGGTGAGGGAAGTCTCTGGAACGCTTTTTTCACTCTTTTTGAGCCTCTTTTGAACTTTTTTCGGCGATTTTAATTCCGATCCACTCGATTGGGTCTTGTTTTTACGCCCCTTCGGACGACCTTTTGCCTTAAGAACCCCTTTGGGGGTTTTGGACTTCGATTCCGTTTGGCAGGGCACAAGGTCGGATATTGCCCCAGTGTGGGACTTATTTTTGCGCCCTTTCGGGCGACCTGCTTTTCGGACGGCAAGTCCCTCTGACTTTCCTTCATTGGATTCCACTTCAAGCGATTTGCCTGTTTCGCCAGCGATTTTGGTCACCTGCTTTTCGGTCGAAAACAACAATTGTTCTTGCTGTAACGGCAAACTCAACCCACTCCCTTGAT
>JBDLWG010000538.1:0-6254 GCA_039804385.1 Bacteroidota bacterium | reverse complement strand
AAAAAGCAGATACATTGACTTTTTTAGAGCGCGAAAAAACGCCTTTTTTTCGCGTCAAACAAGATACCGTTTTTGAAAATGTGTATTTGCGTTTAGGCGACAAATTAAAAATTGAGGAAGTGCCAATGGCTCAATTGAAGGAAGCTGCTACATTATCTAATTCATTGATTCGGAATGATACGGTGCATGTCGCTTTTTTTCATTGGGATAAAGCCATTTTGCAAAATAATTCATTTGAAAATTTGCAAAAAGCAATAGATTTATTGGAATAATGGTTTTAGGAGTTTGAATTAGGATTTTTTACTTAGTACATGACAAAAAGGAAATTGTATTTGCATTTTTCAACGCGGAAACGATTGTTGCTATCAGCAGTAATTTCCACTTTGGAAATTTTTGAAATAGGATGCGTATGATTTGAAAGATAAAAAGGATCTTTTGAGTTCAAATGGGTGCTTTTCAACTGAAAAGTTCCTTAAAATCCTTCAAATCATAAGCATCCTATTTCCAAAGCGGAAATTGCTGCGCTATTAGTACATCCAGTCTAAATTATTACAAATCAATGATTTATAGAAATTTTACGCACCCAAGTCGCCTGTCCATTGACTTGAATATTCAATACATATTGCCCTGCGTCCAAGTCCTGTAATGCCAATCGATACAACCCTGTTGCTTGTTCTACAGGTTGTTTTAAAACAACTTGTCCAAGACTATTATACAACGTCAATTCAACAAATTGCATTTCAGCAGCCGTTAAATCAAGCTCAACATAATCAAATGCTGGATTTGGTGCAATTGTAAATAATTGATTATCATTATTTTCTGTTTTAGAAGCACGGCGCGGCGTTATACTTGGTGCCGTGTAATTATAAATCGATTTTGCTTTTGCTCCAAACAAATCATTCCCATAAACCCGCGCCACAATGGAATTATTACCCGTTTTTAATTCTAATTGATTGACATAGGTTTTCGCAAGTGGACTGATAATGCCATCATTGCCCATTGGGTCGGTTCCGTCCAAAGTGTAATAAATCACGCCTTGATTGTTCGGGTTTTCTAAGGTCACAGCCGAATTGACATGACCCGCAGGCTGACTAAATACAACAGGCAATAACGTATGTGCCAACCCTTTTTCAAACCATTTATTGATATTGTATTGATAACGTATCGGTAAATGGGCGATATTCCCATTATACTCTTGGTCAAAATAAGGATTATTATTATACAAAGTTTGGTTAAAACGAGCCAATTCCATCTCAAAAGCAGGACGCAAGATGGTTTTCAAATCTTCTAATTTGGTTTGAATCCGCGCAGGAGTCAATGCGCCATTCGGTAGCTGCATCGCCTCATATACGCGGTCGCGGACAAGCGTTTGAAATTCTTTGTTATTGCTTCTCAACAAATTGCCAAACATGCCTGCGGGCCCATTCCAAACAAGTTGTGTGGAATCCGTCCATTTCATCGTGTAATTATACTCATTTTCATCCACCGTTTTGGTCAATGCTCCATCGGTATCATGGTTTTCAAACACAAATTTAGTGGTCAATAAACGCTTATCTGCAACGGCGCGGTATTCCCATTCGTTATCGAAGTACATCATAACCATCATAAAATCAATGAATTGTGGCACATTTAAGTATTTTTTGACTTCTTGAAAACGATTTTGAACGGTTGCCGTTTTAAGCGCGTTCCAATTCGTCAAATTGCCTTCATTCACCCGACCAACCGTCCATGAACTTTCAACTACATCATATTGTTCCTTTTTGCCACCATAATAGGTCTCCGCCAAATGCTCATCGTATTTTTCTTTCACGGTGTAAATACCATGATATTTGCCATTGACAAACGCATGGGCATATTGCGTATGCAAATCCACATGCCCCATTTCGCGCATCGTCTTACTAATCAGCCCCTGAGAACTCATCAACATGCCATAACCATCCGTATTCGGTCCATCTTGACCGATTTTTAATTCTAAAACATCGAATTTTGTCGCAGGATTTTTAGTATCCGCGTCATCTTTTTTGAAAATCGGATAATCCAATTTGGAATATCCATACCGACTGCGGAAATGAACCCGCAAATTTTTCTGCTCCGAAAACAAATACGAATCATTGCCATAACCTTTTACACCACCCAAAACGCCGACACTACCCGTTTCACCAAATTTATTAATATATTCAAAAGAACACATTTGTTCGACTTTGGCATCCACCGCCAATCCACTTGGCGGTATGGAGATGGCGATAATTGGCAATTGCTGTAATCCATTGGCATAATTTTCAGGTGTAACAAGGTTTGGAAAACGCAATTCTGCCCCTTTTATAGGCGTTAAATACGTAAACGTTTCTACATTCGATTCGCCTAAATCATTATATGCAAATATTTTTAAAACTGTATTTGAATCAATCATAATAGGTTCTGTATAAATGTTTCCATTGATACGTGTAGGCGTTGTAAAATTTGTCGTGTAACGAATCGTTGCACCTGCGGGCGCGGCAAGTGTAATCGAAGTCGGCGTTTGTACGATTCCGCGTGCAACCGAATTGGTAAAACGCAAATATTGTTTACCACCAACATTGCTCGCATTCGGTGTGCCGCCGATGAATTTCGTTAAATTTGCAATTTTAGGATTCAAAACGCCATCAGTTGCTGTCCCAAAAGTAACCTGCGTTTCTTCCCCCGTCACGGCAGGGTATTCAAAAGAAGCCAATTCGACAGGTGTATCCGACACCTTTTTAAACAAAAAAACCTTGTCGCCGCCCGCCGAAAGTTTCAAATCGACATGTTCCGCGCCTTTCAACGTATCTTTATCCGCGAGTAGGCGCAAAAAACCATTCGCAGGCAGGTATAAATTTTTCAATTGCCATTTAAATGGATTATTTTGCTTACCCGTGATATAGACGCTATCCAAAAAAACGCCCACTGCATTGCCATTATACAATTCAATCCAATCTTCAGGGAAAGCAATAGTGCCTTTCGGCGCGACTTCATTGATAAACACTTTATCCAAATTTGCCATTTGAACAGGATTAATACCCGAAGGAAAATAGTCGATAACGAGTTGCGGTGCGCCATCATGCAACAAATTGTGTTCAAAACTGCGGGCATTCAAAACATCATTCGTCGTCGCATTGCCTTCCAACAAAAAAGAAAGCGAATTGCCTGATTGCCAATTCGTTGCGATAGCAGCATTGATTTGGGCAGCCAAATTCGGCGTTTTTTGTTTGTCACCACTTTCGCCTGTGAGCGTCCATGCGGGCGGATTCCAAAACAATAAGTTGGAAATATAAGGGCGCGATTTGAGGTTTTCCGTCGGCTGATACGTCAATGCATTGCCTTGTTGACACTGAATTTGGACAATCGCAGTGTTTGGCTTGCCCACTTTGGTCGTAAATTGAAGGTACGCCCGATATACATGGGCATTCATTGGCAACAAAACGTTTTGAAAACGCAAGGCAACATATTGTTTGCCTAAATTGCTGTTATCAAAACCACCCAATTCCAAATCGCTGCTGTTGACATTGCGGACAGTGGAAACTTCGATGTCATCGGTTCCAGCAGCCATTTTAACCTTGATTGTTTGTAAATCTTGCGCAAAAACGCGGGAAGTCAGCCCCAAGAGGCAACAAAAATAGAGTATTCTGTACATAGAAAATAGGGTTTATACTAAAAAAACGGTTCCATGTGCAAAAATACTCACTTATAAAGGTTTGGTAAATAACGCGTTTGTTGTGTTTTTGGAATTTATAATTGATAAATATTAATTATTTCAACACATAAGGCAGATAGGAGTGCATAGGACACATAGGGGCAATCTTTCATATACATTTCCTGAATGAGTTGAAAATAAATTTGCGCACAACTTGCGTCAAGTTTCAAACTTGACGCAAGTTTCGTTTAACAACTGATGTAGGACAAGTATAGAGATACTTTTTATTCCAATTCAATTCATTTTTTGCTAATGTTTTACATCCCCAAAAAACAAACTAATAAAAAATGTCCCTATGTGTCCTATGTATCCCTATGCGTCCTCTGTGTTTTAAAAATTTAACTTTATTTTTGATACAATATGTTTTCCCACATTGCGCCCTTGTTCTACGCCGATTTGAATCGCAGGCATATAGTGAATGCCGCCATACATCCGACTCATTGCCGCTTCATCCGCTGCCGCATGAAACGATGAAAAGGTTTTGGTACCCAGATTAAATTGCACTTCGGTATCATCTGTAAACGATAAAGTATCACCAAAAAAGTGATTTAAAACCGTCGATGCAGCTCCTGAAATCACGCTATGTCCACTCGGATATTCTGGAAAAGGCGGCGTAACTAAAATGGGAGTCCAATCTTGTTTGCCTTTGATGTATTTAGTGATGTACGTTTCAGGGCGAATCACTTCACTTCGATACTTTTCATCCCAACAACTAATAAAACCATCAAAAATAGCAATTGCTGTTTGAACATAAGCCGCCGCCGCTTTCACAGCCGCCGTTTTTTGTTGCCGACAAACCGCTTCGGTGATGTGCATCCAATGTCCACCCGGTGTCACTTTTTTGATGACAAAATTAACATGCCCTGCATTTTGAGTTGCCATCGGACTATCATCCCAATAACGGGCAATCGCAATGCGCTCAGGCGTGCTGTCTGCCACCGATTTTGCTACTTCAAAAGCCTGTTTGTAAAACAAACTGTTTGTATTCGTATCAAAAGGAGTGGGGCGAATCGGCTTGAATTGCGATGCCGAATCCAGCGTCAACGACCGAATTTTATTCCAATGCGGCTCTGCGGCATCCGCATAATCGGGTGCGGTAGGTCTCCATCGTTTTGGATTATCGAAAGTGACCGTGTATTTAGGCGCGGAACGGGTTTGCAAATAATTGTCCTTGCCCGACCAAGCGATAATACTGCCCCCAATCGTGTCGCCAAACGCGATAGACCGTTCCCAAACATCTTTGGGAATGCCTATTTTTTTAAAATCTTGCAACATTTTGGCTTCAAATTGGGCAATACTGTCTTCCGAAAAAATCAGTTTTTTCCCAACCCGCAAATACGCTTTAACACTTGCAAGTGGATAACAATAGGTTTTGCCCGCTTCAGGTTGGGGCAATGGGTTCAAACCTTTGACTTGTCCCGCAAGGCTTTTATATTCAGAAGTATTGGGAATCAACGCTTCATACATAGCAACATGTGCATATGCGTAAATCCGAGCCGCAATCATCGGACCAAATAAATCATGCTTGATAACACTCGTTAATTGTTTCAATGAGCGATGTAAAAATTCGGGATTCGCCGCTTCTTGTTGAAAATTCGGGTTGGATTTTTCAGGCTCATTGCAAGCAAATAGTAAAACGAAAGATGCTAATGTAGCTTTTTTCAATAGATTATACATGAAAATTTATTTAATAAATTTATATTACCAATACAGCAAGTGCGATTTTAGCATTTTTCGAGAATCAAAAAAGGTGCGTAGCACCAGAACCTTTGTAGCAAAGGCGGTTCCCAATCGCGTTTTAGAGGTGCGTCGCACCGTAACTCGCATTGTTTTCACCAATGTTACGGTGCGATGCACCTCCAACGCGGGTTTGTCGCTTGTTTTGCTACAAAGGTTGCGGTGCGACGCACCTTTTTTAGTTTGTAGAATCCTTTCAATGCCCAATGACATTCTGTGGGTAATGGATAGGGTTTCAAACCCTCCAAACGCTATACATGCGCTACGTGCGATTTTCGCGTTTTGAAATTATTTTAACTAAATACGTACAAACCACCGCTATCCCGCACAATAAAATCATTAAAGAAAATCCACCTACATAATTACCTTGTTCAGAACGCATTGCGCCCATTTGAACGATTCCATAACTCCCCGCTAACGTATCTGCCATCGTTATTACGCCTAAAATACTGCCATAGGATTTTCCATAAAATAATTTTGCAATCCAAAGTTGTATCATCGTAAACGCGCCGCTAAAACCTAATCCGAAAACCAATGCGAAAGGCAACAAGTATGCGATGTTAGACGCGCTCATCCGCAAGAGGACACAACCCATTGTAAGACAAACGATTGCAGCTAACATCATCGTGCCTTTATCCCATCTATCGCTCAAATAACCAAATAATAATTTGCCAATAATGGCGCAAGCAGAGAATAATGTGGCGATATTGGCTCCTGTTGCCGCATCCATTTTTAAATCTTTGTAATAAAAACCTTGATTTTGAATGAATCCATTGATGCAAAACCATAAAATACAAGTTGTCAAAAC
>JBDLWG010000537.1:0-20041 GCA_039804385.1 Bacteroidota bacterium | reverse complement strand
GCAAATTGAACAATCGGGTGCGCAAAATTTAGGGGATGTTATTAAAAATTCTTTGAATATTGGCATTCAACAAGATGGTATATTAGGGGCAGGAATATCAATCATGGGGCTTTCGGGAGAGAATGTAAAAATATTAATGGATGGAATCCCAATGATTGGCAGGCAAAACGGCAATATCGACCTTTCTCAAATCCCGCTACACAATGTAGAGCGTATTGAAAGAGTCGAAGGTCCGCTTTCGACAGCCTACGGAACGAATGCTTTGGCAGGTGTTATCAATATCATTACCAAAAAAATACCGACACAACCGTTTGATTTTCAATTAAAACCATACATAGAGGCAGGAAGACATTATAATATTGCTTCAACCATTGGTTTCAGAAAACAAAATCAAAATATTCAAATATCAGGAGGACGCAACTTTTTTAAAGGCTGGTCGCCCGTTTATACGGGTCGTGTTCAGTCTTGGAAACCGAAAATTTTTTACTTTGGAGATTTGCATTATAATGCTGACTTCAATGGGGTACAAGTCGGTTACAGTGCCAATTACACGGATGAGTATATGCTCAATCGCGGATTACCACTGTTGCCCTACAACGAACAAGCCTTTGATGATACCTATCGGACGATTCGATACGGGAGTGCGTTGATTGTTCAAGAAAAAAAGAAAACAACTTGTTGGAATGTACAAGTAGCGTATAATGCATATAAAAGGCAAAAAAATACCTATTTAAAGGATTTAACGACCCTTAATTATACGCAGACTGCCAATGAAGGCGACCAAGATACAACGCGTTTTGATTTAATCAATCTGCGCGGTGTGTGGGCAACAACCGAAGTACGAAATTGGGGTTTTGAAGTAGGTACGGATATAAATGTGGAACAAGGCGCAGGTCGGCGTTTAAAAGATAGGGATAGAAATATTGGCGATTATGCTGCGTTTGGCAGCGCAGAGTGGGATGGCGTGCATGGTTTAAAAGTTCGTTCCAGTTTGCGTTATGCGTATAATACGAGTTATAATGCACCAATTTTGCCCGCAATCGCCTTAAAATATGTTTTTGACGAATCATCTCGGTATATGATTCGGGGTTCATGGGCAAAAGGCTTTCGTGCTCCGAGTTTGAAAGAGTTGTATTTTTACTTTGTGGATGTAAACCACAACATTCGGGGCAACGAAAATTTGAAATCAGAGACCTCCAATAGTTTTAATTTGTCATTTTTTGGTCAAATTTTCACTAAGGATATGCCAAGTATCATAGAATCTTCGTTCTTTTGCAACCGAATTGAAAATCTGATAACATTAGCCGCCATAAGCGGTTCCGAATACGGATATGTGAACATTGGACGCTTGACCACTTTGGGGGGCAATGTATCTGGTAAAATCACCTTTAAGGCGGTTGAAATTCAACCTGGTTGGGGTTTGACACGCAGTATGCAGGATTTTAATGGTAAATCCTATGTTGCAAACGCGCAACAAGGGCTTTTGGGAGTGCATTACAGCATTCCAAAAACAGAGTATTCGCTTCATTTGCTTTATAAATACTCGGGCAAACAACCAGGGTATGTTAAAAGTGAAAATGGGGACGTTAATCCAACGTTTATGGGTAGCTACCAAATGGCAGATGTGACCCTAAACGGCAAAAGTTGGAGCAAGCAATGGAGGTGGACAGCAGGCATCAAAAATATTTTTGATGTGAAAAATATTCAGAGTCAATTGGTTGGAGGGAGTGGAGGACATTCGGGCGCGACAAGTAGTAGTCCCGTAGGCACAGGTCGGACTTTTTTTGTTTCATCTGTGTTTGAATTAGGCAACCAATTGAGGAAGGGTTTTTCAAGAACATAAGGCACCGCTTAACCAAAATATGCTTGTTGCGTTTTTTTTTAAATTTTTTTTAAAAAGAACGCATGGCGCAACCCATTGAAGAAAAATGTCGTTTCATAATTTAAGTATTAGTGTTTTGAAGGTTGGGCGGCACATGGTAGGTTCTCTTGCCATTGCCGCTTTTTTTTCGGGCTGCATTCCCGAAGAAACACCGATTGCGCCGCATCAAGCGGGTGATGTCATTACCACTGCTGTTGAAATGGGAACGGATTACCGTTGGCAACTCTATTTCAATTTAGAAAAAAATCTAATTGTCGGACGCAATTTGAAAACCGATTGGGATTTGGCATTTGATGCCAATCCTGAAAAGAGTGGTGTGCGGTTGAATAGTGGCAAATTCATGTTTGGTTTTAATACAAAAAAACAATTGCTTTCCGAAGTGATGGATACTATTGGTTTTGAACAACACAAACGCTCGGATGCCGCGAATACGCCCGATTCGTTAGTGATGGGCGATAAACATAACAGTGCTATCTATGTATTGGATTTGGGTTATGATGAAAAAAGCAATCCATTAGGGTTCAAAAAAGTTAAAATTGTCAGTGCCAATCGGGAAAAATATGTTTTGCAATACGCTGATATGCAAGATAATAACTTTAAAACCATTGAAATACAACGAGATACGAATTATAATTACACCTATTTTTCGTTTAAAACCAATAATACTACTCGCGTCGAACCGCCCAAAAAAGACTGGGATTTAGCGTTTACCCAATATGTCCATATTTTTTATGAACCTTATCAACCGTATTTAGTAACAGGCGTGTTATTGAATACTCATAAAACCTATGCTGTGATGGACTCTACTCAATTTAAATTTGAAAATATCGATTACAAACAAGCCAACTCTTTTTCGCTTTTGGATAAATCGGATGTGATTGGTTATAGTTGGAAATCATTCGGTGGGTTTGGCAATGCAACAGGTAATTATAAAATTTTTTCTAATTATAATTACATCATAAAAGATTCAAAATCATACTTTTACAAAATGCGTTTTGTCGGTTTTTATGACGAGCAAGGTCGAAAAGGAACGCCTAAATTTGAGTTTAGAAAACTTTAAAATTTGATTCAAAACATTCTAAAAAATACGAATTGAAACGACTGAAAAACGGTAGTTTTATTACGATTAAATATCAAACAAAAAAATGAAAAAAGTATTTTTTACACTCATTACAAGCTTGTGCTTTACCATGTTGCAAGCGCAAGTACTGGATACCATTTCGCTTGGTGCCAGTTATGCCAATCAAGTTTGGTACAATTTACAAACAGATGCAGAATATCGCGCACCTAAAAGTAATTGGGATTTAGCATTTTCTGTTTTAAAACCAGATGCTGCTATTTGGGTTAATCCAACGATTAATCTATATCGTTCTAAGAAACCTGCTGCTGCTTGGGCGGGTGCTTTGGATACGATAGGTTTTTCCCTTGCAAGTATTCAACATAATTCAGATACATCTTGGACACTTGGAGCTTTTAATGCGACTTCAAATGGTCAATTTGATTATGGGTGGGGCAGCTACAATATTGCAACCCACAATTTAACGGGTGATTCAATTTATATTATGAAATATCCTGATGGGACTTTCAAAAAAATCTTGATTGAAAAATTAGCTTATGATACATCCTATTTTTTCAAATATGCCAATTTAGATGGCACTAATGAAAAGAGTGTTGAGTTGAAAAAGGCAACTTATGGTGCTAAAAACTTTGGATATTATTCTTTAACAACGAATAGTGCCAGTGATAGAGAGCCGTTACGGGCAGATTGGGATTTAACGGCGTGGCAATACAGAAGTTTAATTCCTGATATGTCAGGCGTGATGACACCTTATACATTGACGGGTATTATGCAAAATCGAGGCGTGACAGTGGCAAAAGTGCGCAGAGACTTGTCAAACGATACTTGGAATAATCTAAATTATAAAACGGCGATGAGTACGATTGGCGCGGATTGGAAAGCATTTACGAATGGCGTTTGGACGCTTGCCGATTCTACAGCGTATTTTGTCAAACTTCGGAATGGTCGGATTTATAAAATGGTTTTTACAGGTTTTGGCGGTTCTGCGAATGGCAACATGGTTTTTACACGCAAATACCTTTTGGGGACGAGTGTACAAGATGTCAAAAATGGCACACAAGCCTTAGCAGTTTATCCCAATCCTGCGGCTGATGGCGATGTTCAAATCGTATATGATTTAGGTAATTATGTTGGCAATGCGCAACTTCAATTGATGGATATAACAGGCAGAAGCATTTGGAGTGAGAAAATAGTGGGTAATGAGACCTTAAATGTGGCACAAATCCCTCAATTAAACCTGTCAGCAGGTATTTATTTAGTGCAATTGACCTATAATGGCAAACAAATGACTCAAAAAATAGTCATTCGTTAAACTGGGATTTTTTAGATTTATTGGATTCTTTGGATTTTTATCCAAAGAATCTAATAAATCCAAGTAAAAAACACACAAATACGCTTCCCATTTCAATAAAAAATACTAACTTGCCGAAATTTTTTGATGCTTATACATGATATAAGAATCAACTTCAAACCTATTTTCTAACATACTGCATTGAATCAAATGAAAGTAGTTATCGTGGAAGATGAACCACAAGGACTCAACAACCTCAAAATGTTGTTGGCAAGAAATTGTGAAGACGTGGAAGTTATTGGCACGGCGGGAGACGTAGAAAGTGCCTTAACGATGTTTAAAGACCCTGATATTCAACCAGATGTGGCATTTTTAGATATTAGTTTACCAGATGGTTTGATATTTCAAGTCTTGAACCAATTGAATCAAGGGGAAGGCATTCATTTTGAAATCATCTTTGTCACCGCTTATCGGGATTTTGCGATTCGCGCTTGCGAATACAGTTCGATTGGATACATTGTGAAGCCGATTGACCCTGATGAATTGAAAAGTGCGGTCAGTCGAGTTCGCGCTGCGGGGCGTATCAATCGCATGGGTCCGCGTGTCGAAATGTTCAATCATTATTATAATAATCCAAATACGTTTGCCAAAATGAGTATCTCCGCTTTGGATGGAATTCATTTTGTCAATATTAAAGATATTACGCGTTTAGAAGCGGATGATAATTATACGTATATTTTTAATAACTCAGGTGAAAAAATGACCGTCGCTAAAACGCTTAAAAATTACGAACAATTATTAAGTGGGGTTAATTTTTATCGAGTGCATAAACGCCATTTGATAAACCTCAATTTTATGAATAAATTTTTAAAAGGCGAAGGGATTGTTATCATGGATGACACCACTCGAATTGAAGTTTCTCGGCGGCGGCGACCTGCTTTTATGGATTTGTTGCGCCGACTGCAAGGCGAATTACAATAAGTAAACGGCGTTTGGCGTTGAGTATTCGGACGATTTAGCGAATTTACGCTTCTAAACGAAATCATTTTTTTTTAATATAGATGCTCCATTCACCTCTTTTTTTCAATCGAAAAAAGAGGTGAAAAAACCGCTTGTAAAGCAATTAAAAAATAATAAATTATATTTTAATTGATATGTTGATTGTTTATTGAAATTTCTACTATGTTTAAAATTGTGATTTTGATTTGATTGTATATTTTTGAAAAAAAAATGTCACAATTCAAAAAAAAAATGAAAAAAAAAAGCCGAAATACTTGCAAGATTCTAAACTTTATTTGTAACTTTAACAAATCAATCAAAAGAATAGATTATTGTATCTCAATTTTTTATAAAATGATAACCAAAATTTACAATCTTAAATATATACGAATTTTACAATTGTAATAACTATGGAAGACAAGAAAAACGGTAGCAGAACCTTAGAAAATATTAAAAAAGAATTGCAAGATAAGGTTCTAACCAAACAGCAAGAGCGTAATACTTTGGGTGGTAATCAGCAAAATGTATCCACAGGTGGTATCGTACCACAGTAGCCTAAGCGTTTCTCAGAAAACGTTTTCTATGGGAATACACCATGCCCTCCACTGAAAGAGTCGAAAATTTGAACATTCTATCACAATGTTTTGACAAGTTATTGGAGCATTACTCCTTTGCTTGACTTCGTTTTTTTTGCATAAAAAGGAAGTTTTATATCATTTAGTATCCTAAAAATACGTCCTATTGAAGTGACCTACTTTCACATTTACATAGCTCATATCAAAAAAAGTTCATTACTATGGAAGACAAAAAAAATAATAAATCCTTGCAGGAGATTAAAAAAGAATTGCAAGGTCAAGTCTTAAATGATTCAGAAGCTCTTTTCATCAAGGGTGGCAGAACGGTCGAAACAGACCGTCAGAAAACCGCTGCGGGCAGCGTTTTCGCCCCGCAATGATGTGGCAGATGCCTTATTTAAAGGAAATTATTAGAAATAGATTTGCAAAATCGGAATGGTTTTGCAAATCTCCACTACCTTTGGGCAAAATGAATTAAATAGGATAGGTACAATGGAAAAAATTCCAGATAGACAATTGAAAATCAAACAGTTAGAACAATTGTTTGCAACAGTAAAGCAAGATGAGCAGCGGCTGATGATTTTGGCAGAACTTGCAGGTTACTATACGTTTACCAATATTCGGGAGGCGCAAAAATTATTGGCGCATCAAGCCGAATTGTTGTTAGAATATCGTTTTTCGGATGCACAATTGAGTTATCATTTGAATACGGCAATTGTTGAAAATCAATTGTATAACTATACGCTTTCGGATATTGAGTTTAAAAAAGCATTGGAATTGGTGCGGGATAGTGGTTTGCGGCAACAGACGGAAGTGTATATTGATTACGCGGGTACGTTGATGAACCTCAAAGAGAAGGAGCAGGCGATGTATTTTTTGGATGCAGCCAACAAAAATTTGGGTGCTTTTCCAGACGATACCCTCAAAGCGCGCATGATGTGTCGCGAAGCGTATTTTTGGTTGATGGTTTCGGCGTATGATAAGGCGATTGAGTTGTTTTTACAAAGTGAAAAATTGTACGATACGTTGGATGAAAAGACGTTGGAAATAAAAGATTTATATTTTAAATCATTGATTTACAGTGGTTTAGGTTCGATTTACGATTTGACGAATGATTTGCCTCGAGCAGTCGGGGCGCATTTAAAAGTTATCAATATGTGCGAAAAAGCAGGCATGCGAAGTCGTTTAGCATGGCACTACGTGAATGTGGGCAAGGCATATATGGGTATGGATGATTACGAAAACGCAGAGGCTTTTTTTAAAAAAGTCAATCTGATTAAAGATGATTTAAGTCAATCGGCAAGAGCGCATGCTTCTGCGAACTCTGGTTACTGCTATTTTTTAGGCGGTAAGTATGATGAAGCACTCGCTCTTTACAAGGCTGCCGAAAAATTGTATCATGCGAAAGATGATAAAGATAATTTAGATAATTTATCCGTCGTTTCGCATTGGAAAGGAATGTTATATGATGCGATTGGGAAACAAAAATTAGCGGAAAAACAGTTTGCAAATGCGTTGCATTATGCACAATTGTCTGGAAATCATCGACAACAGGCGATTGTTTGTAAAGATATTGCTGAATTATTTGCAGATAGGCGTGATTATAAAAATGCCTATGATTACCAAGTGTTGCATGACCAATTTTGGCGAAAATATACAGAAGAAATGAATCGTTTCCGCGTTTCGGAGTTGGAATACAAATATGAGGCGGAAAATAAGCGCAAAGAAGCAGAATTATTAAGGTTGCAGGCAACGGGTTTGCAATTGAAAGCGTTGCGTGCGCAGATGAATCCGCATTTTATGTACAATGCTTTAAATTCGATTCAGAATTATATCATGCAAAATGATACAGAGCATGCGGCAAAATATTTAGCCAAATTTGCCAAATTGATGCGCAAAAGTTTGGAATACTCAGAATTGGAAATCATTAGTTTGGAAGATGAAATTGGGTTTTTGGAAGATTATATCATTATCAATCAAAAACTTAGATTTGAAAATCAATTAGAATATGTTATTGAAGTCGATGAAGAAATTGAAGAGGATATTCTCGGCGTGCCGACGATGATTGTTCAACCGTATTTGGAAAATGCGATTGAACATGGTTTGCGTCCGCGACGCGGTGGATTGATAAAACTGATTTTTTCTTTGATAGATGAAGATAAAATTTTATGTGTAGTTGAAGATAATGGAGTGGGGCGCGAAAAAGTGCGCAAAATGCAGGAAAAAGACGGTTATCATTTGAATCATAAATCACGCGGTACAAATATCACAGAGAAACGATTGGAGATTTTACATGCAAATGGCGCGAAAGAGCAAAAATTGTTTGTCAATATCATTGATTTGAAAGACCCTGTGACGCAAGAACCTTGTGGTACGCGGGTCGAGATTGAGATTCCTGTGGTGGAAATGCACTTGAAAAGTAATTTATAAAATATTGATTTTCAATGCCTATCAAACAAAAAGCAATCGTCCAAGTTCCTAAAAAATTAATAGAAAACGAGGATTTTTATATTGAAAATAATCTTTTTGTTCTAACAGAGCAATTTTTGAAAGCACGCGGTTTTTGTTGTCAAAATGGTTGCCGACATTGCCCTTACAAACAGATTTCAAAAGAAACATGAGCAAGGAACCGTTGTTGAAAAACATTTTTATCCTTTTAGGCGTTATGCTTTTCGGTTGTAAATCGGATTGCAAATTTGGAAAACCCATTGCGATTTTCCCAAACGGATTGCCGATTGTGACCGAACAACATTTCGAGGCGCGGGCAGCAGATGCGGTAGAAAGTATTTTGTTTAAAAATGGGTTGCGGTTGCAAATTACACAGTCGGGTTGCAATGATTTAAAACAATTGTTTGAATTTACGCAACAGGGTAATTTTTCGGGACGGGAAGATGCTTTTTGGAAACAAGTGGCTATGGACCAATTGAAAATGATGTCGAATATGCACGTTTCTTTGCAAACATTTGGTTTGTGGGCGAAAGCGATTGAAGGGATTTTACCTACCTTAAAATTAGGCGAAACCACTGAAATTGAACCCAATACATATGTAAAAATAGATAAAATTACGAATGGAAAAGATGCAATTTTATTGTTAGAATTATCAAAAAAACGGTAGCACGTTTAAGATTTCCGAAAAAAATAAAAAAGTAAAAAAAAAGTTGTATTCTTTTTCAAAAAGATGTAATTTAGCACCATAATTTCGGAAGAGGAAACAAATACTTGACAAAACCATTTTTATATGATAAATAATACCACTATGAGAAGTTTAAAGGGCGTAATACGCTCTTTACTTTCAGCTAATAGAAACAAACATGCGTGTAACAACCACATTGCCTCACTTCCAAGTGATGCTAATCGATTATCTCACATTTATTTTTCTAAATTGCCTGTGAATTGAAAAATTGGAATGATATTTTCATTTCTATAATAACGTTATGCCTCACAGCTAAAAACCAATCAAAATTGTTGTCATTGAGCGTTTAAAGTATGCTTTTATAAAAAAATATTTTATTTAGATGCAACAATTTATTTTAATAAGTAGTCTTTCATGTAGATTACGTTTTGTAAAAGAGAAATTCGTTTAGGTTTTAAAGCCTAAATGTTTAAAAATAGTTTGAGTTTGTTTATAAATATGTTTTTGGTTGAAATCGTAAGTAACTGATTTATCGTTACTTGCGATTTTTTATTTTCGTACTGAATCTACCAACAATCTTCTTGAAAGGATTGGGCTTATCTTAAACCGTTTTTTATGAGTTTATCCAAAAAAGAATCATTATTTTTTGGAAATGATAAAAATAAACCTTTTTTTTGCATTTAATATGCAAAAAATCTAAAAATCATGCTGATTCAATTTACAATTGAGAATTATAAATGTTTCAAAGAGGAAGTTAAACTGAGTTTAGTGGCATCGGGTTATGATAAAGAGACTCGTTGGGACCGTAATGTTCTTGTTGAGCCTAATTTCCAATTAAATTTGTTAAAAAGTGCCGTTGTTTATGGGGCAAATGCAAGTGGCAAAAGCAAATTGGTTCAAGCAATTGATTTTTTTAAATATTTTATTTTAAAATCTTCAAAAGAAAGTCAATTAAATGAAACGATTGAAGTTGCTCCCTTTTTATTCAATACTGCTACTGCGGATGCGTCAACTATTTTTGAAATCATGTTTTTGCATGAAAATATCCAATTTAGATATGGTTTTGAGGTAAATTCGGCTGAAATTAAAGCAGAATGGTTGTTTTTTAAACCCGAAACCAAAGAAATAGAATTGTTTTACAGGGAAAAGCAAGAATTTGTTGTTCATAAAACCAAATTTAAAGTTGGCAATTATTTGGTTAAAAATGGGATGATACGTGAAAATGCTTTATTATTGTCTGTTGCAGGACAGTTTAATGATAAAATTGCTATAAAAATATTCAATTGGCTTAAAAAATTGGATATTGTATCTGGATTACATAGCGAATTATATACAGGTGTGTCGGTACAGCAACTTAAAAATGATTCCCAAAAAAATGCCATTCTTGAATTTATTAAAGCGGCTGATTTGGGGATTGACGATTTACTGCCTCAGTTATTAGACCCTGATAATTTGCCCAAAGATTTACCTACTGAATTAAGTGCGTTATTAACAAAGACCTTTAAAGAAAATAAAAATGCTGAATTTTTTTATGATATTATAACCAACCATAAAGTTTATAATAATGATAATGAATTTATTAAGTATTCAAAGTTGTCTATGAAGTCAGATGAATCAGAAGGTACTAAAAAATATTTTGCTTTGGCAGGATTGGTTTTAAATGCATTACAAACAGGCAAAATTTTGGTAATAGATGAATTAGATGCCAAATTACATCCGAATTTAGTGAGCAAATTGGTCGAATTGTTTAATTCAAAGGATAAAAATCCAAAAGGGGCGCAATTGATTTTCAATACACATGATACTAATTTGTTAAGTACTAAACTTTTTCGGCGCGACCAAATTTGGTTTACTGAAAAAGATAGGTATGGGGCGGTGACTCTATATTCTTTGCATGATTTTATGTTGGAGGATGGGGACAAGGTACGCAAAGGAGCCGATTTTGAAACCAATTATATCAAAGGGCGATATGGAGCCATTCCTTACTTGATTGATTTTGATTATTTATCAGTGATTTAAAACCATGAAAAACAAACCATTAGCAGACCGTAGGAGACGAGAGCCTAATATTGAACGGTCTGCAAAACCTCATAAAGGGGTTAAAAAGCGTTATTTGATTGTTTGCGAAGGCGAAAATACAGAACCAAGCTATTTCAAACAGTTCAAATTAAAGACCGCGACTATCAAAACACTTGGTGAAGGGTTTAATACGCTTTCATTAGTGCTTCGTACGATGGAAATTATAGATAGTGAAATAGATGAATATGATTATGTATGGTGTGTGTTTGACCGAGATAGTTTTCCTGCACAACGGTTCAATGAAGCCATCAAAACTGCGAAAAAGGCTGGCTTTCAGGTTGCCTATTCTAATCAAGCGTTTGAATATTGGTTGATATTGCATTTTCAAGACCATCAAGGGGGCGCGTTGGAACGACAAGCCTATGATGATAAAATCAATGAATATTTAAAACCTTTAAAGTGTAAGTATGATGGCAAAAAATCAAAAATTATTTCAGATAAATTGTTTGAAATATTATTAGCTAATGACTCTAAAACACAGCGTCCAAGAATTCAATTAGCTATTGAACGCGCTAAAAAAATACTAAATTGGCATGAATCTATGGAAATAACACCAGAACAGGCAGAATCTTCTACAACTGTTTTTAAATTAGTAGAAAATATTTTACAATTTGTTTGAAGTATTATAATGATTCTATGCCCTTCTATGTGAACTATGTGTTTAAAAAGGCAAGTTAATAACTACTTTTAACATTTGCCTCTTTTTTTAATAAAACCCTAACATAGCATTAACCACTCATAACAAGTAGAAAGGCGTTCTTTGCAGTATCAATCAAAAAAATTTAAAAAACAAAAGGAAGAAGACAAACATCTAAAAAATGAGAACCATTGCAAAAATCATCGCAAGCGCGATAACCCTTTTTACAACAAACATGGATGCCAATGCACAGATTTCCATTGGCGGTCGTTTCGGCGTGAGTGCTAACAATGTAGTCGCGCCGTCCTTAAACAACACATTAAGTTTCAACCAAACCTATAATTACAGCGCGGGCGTAGTTGCCGAGATTGCACTCGGCAACTGGCTTGCTGTGCAACCTGAGTTGAATTATACGACCAAAGGTTTCGGAATGAAATTGGGCAATAACTTCAAAATATTCGATATTGATTTGCCATTAGGCGTGAAAGCCGAAACAAAATTTCATTATTTGGAAATGCCGCTTTTGTTGAAAGCGAAATTTGGGAACGAATTAGTACATGGATACGTTGCTGCGGGTCCGACTTTGGGCTATGCTTTGGCGGGTCAATTGGTGGGTAGTACGACGCTTTTGATTGATGTGAAATTATACGACGCACCGATTAATCTGAATCAAACTGGTTTTAATCGTTTTGAAATGGGCGGTGCGATTGGCGCGGGAGTCGGCGTAGAGACGGGCAAAGGGCAATTATTTTTGGATGCCCGTTACACACGCGGCTTGACGCAAAGTTACGAAATCCCTGTGATTGGAACCAAAGTGATGAATCAAGGCTATGGATTGAGCATTGGCTACTTGCATCGCTTGTAAAAAAGACCATATATTTTCCCTTTTTTGACATACATTTTGCTGTTAAAGTGTAAAGCCTGTTGAGTGGTCAACAGGCTTTTTTGGGTGTATAGCCAATTTAGGAGTCGAGAAATTTATTTTCCGCGATTCGCGGAAAATAAATTCCCTGACTCCTAAATTGGTTATACACCTTTTTTTGTTTTCTAACGCATTGATAACTAATGAGTTACTTTTGGCTCTAAGGTTTTTGCCATCGCAACCCAAGCTTCTACTTCCTCCAAACGAGGCAATTTTTTAACTAATTTGATGCGCTCATTGGTTTCGACAATTTTCGCATGCAAATTAGCTGGAACCCGATTTCTCAATTCCTTGACCGTATCAACGCCTGCCAATTCCAATAAATTGGAATAATCTTCTGCAACGCCTTTGATGCGGAACAAATCTGCCATATTCACCCAGCGCAAGATTTTTTTCTCGTCCAAGTCGGTCTTTTCAGCAATTGCTTGTCTGCCTTTTTTAGACGCGCCTGCTTCTAACAAAGATTCTACGGTTTTCAAACCCAATTCTTTGATTAAAATCTCTTTCGTACTATCGCCAATCCCAGCGATGTCAACAATGTCGTAAGCCATTTTTAGTTCTTTTTGTTTTAAAATGAGGTAACTTAATAACGGCAGCAAATATATAGGTTTCATTCTTAAAATGAAGTGTTTTTTATAAAAAAAATGTATTTTGCAGGCAAAAATTTAAAAGCATGACAACTATTTTCATTGCGGTACTCGCTAAATTGTTTTCGATTGTCAATCCATTCGGCACAGTGCCAATGTATTTGACCATGACGGCGCACTATTCCGATGCGGAACGGAAGAAATTGGTGCGCATGACCTCCATCTATTTTGTGGGGATTCTCTTGGCTTTTTTCTGGGGTGGCGCGTATATTTTGAGCTTCTTCGGATTGAGTATCAATGCTTTACGTATTGCGGGCGGATTGGTTATCCTCAACTCTGGGTTTTCTTTGTTGAATGACCATTTTGCACAAAATAGGGTAGGGGATGCCGTTGAAAAAGAGGCGATAGATAAACCCGATATTTCTTTTTCGCCTTTGGCAATGCCAATGCTTTCGGGACCAGGTTCGATTTCGTTGCTGATTGGCATTTTTGCAGAACATGAATTATTGGCAGAAAAGCTCTTAATTTCGGGCGTTATCATGTTAAATGGCGTAATTGTGTATGTGGTTTTATTGTTAGCACCGTTTTTTTACCGATTTTTAGGCGTATCAGGTTTGAAAGCGGGTTCGCGAATCATGTCGTTTATCACGATGGCGATTGGGGTGCAATTTATTATCGGAGGAATTGTAGCGTTAGTAAAATCGTTGGGTTAAATAGTTTGGCTCATCCGCCTTTTGGGTGGGAAATTAAAACCAATATCGAATTGGGTTCATTTTTTCAAAAAAATGCACGGAGTATTGTTTGTACAAAAGTAGCAATTATTTATAACAAAAGGCGCAAGTTTGAGTTCAAACCTGTGCCTTTTTGTTTTATTTTGAATATTTAAAATTCATTAACGTGCGTGAGGCAACCAAGTACCTGCCACCACTTTCGCACCAGTGCTATCGGCAATCCCCGTCAAAACCAAGGTATAAGCGCGTCCAGAAACCAATGTTTGCGCATTTAACGCCAACATACTGGTTGTTGTACCACCTTTCAATACTCTCAAATTGACTTTTTGAGCTGCCGTATCAATTTTAATATCTGTAAACGCAGAACCTGTTTTGTTCGCCACCGCAGGAAACGTAAACCCGCCACTGCTAAACGATACATCCACTGAGGGTTGATTTACAATCAAATTTAGCACGCGAACAATCGCTACATTCGTTTTTGGCGCACCAATAACATCTTGTAAAATAATGGAACCCACTTTTCCAGCGGTATCCGTTGCAAAAACGGAGTAACTTTTGCCTTTTTCAACGCTTACATTGGATTCATTCAATAACGTCGTACCATTCGCAGCCGTAATTTTCACATTACGCGCTCCTATCGGCACACTCATATACACGGAATCCGTCACGACAGGATAAGCCCTTTTGTACCGAAACGTATCTTGGATAGCCGTACTCAAAAAGCCTAAACGCGCTCCATCCACACTGACAGAGGCAGTCGCCAAATCGGATACACCATGAAAAAATCTAATTCGAGCCGTTTCAGGCGAAGGTAAATAAGAGTCTGTTCCGCAACTCCAAACGGCAGCTATCATCCCAACAGCGGCACTTAATAGGATTGATTTTTGAAAGATTTTCATAAAAAACAATGTATTTACAAAACCGAACTGGTTTTAAAACCAGTTCGGTTTAAATATTAAAAATTAGTTGAATATATATCTTACCCCAAATTGCATGACCCATACATCGCCAATGCTATTCCGATTAACATAGGTATCGCGTAACAAAAAAGTGGAAGCGGAACCATCTGGATTCGTAACACTTTGGGTATTCAAACGGTAGGTTGGCGTTTTGCCATCCGCCGCTAAACCTGCAAAAACTAAGGGTTGAGAAGCGACTAAACGGTTGCCTACACCCCAATTTTTATTCAATAAATTGCCAAAATTCAATACATCCATCCGCAATTGTAAGGTGTTTTTCTTGCCACCAACATTTAAATTGAAATCTTTGATAGCCGAAAAATCAAAAGTTGTCAACCATGGTAATAAACCTGCATTCCGCTCTGTATATTGACCGCGTTTCAACGCTAAATATTTATCTTGATTGATAAAACTTTCAAAAGCCGCCGCTTGTTCGGCAGGTGTGTAGGTCGTATTGGTAGTATTAACACGATTAGGAACAAATAAAATATCGCTTGCCGCGTTTGGTACAAACATCAAATCATTGTTATTGATACCATCTCCATTCAAATCACCACCGACTGTATAAGAATAACGACCACTTTTCAAGCCTTCAACACCCAAAGTCAAGGTCAAACCACCACCAAATCTTTTTTCTTTGTTATAATCAAAATGGTAACTTGCGTAACCAATCACCCGATGTGGTAAATCAAAATCAGAAGTACTCAATGGCAAATTATTGACACCATTGACATGTGCAACTCCCGTAATAGAGGCAATCGAACCACCAGTCATCAAATCTTTGGTTTGTTGACGCGTATAAGCCAACATGGTACCCCAGTTTTGAGTCAATTTTTTCTCAATTTTCGCCGTCAAAGTATAGTTATAACCTTGACTTACGGAACGCATTACAATAACATTGGATACATTATCCTGTACTCGAAGCGCGTTAGTTTGTGTCGCTCCTGTTAAACCCGAACCTGCAAAACGAGGTCGCTTATCGGGTCCTGTAAACGCATAACTACTACCCGCCGCAGGCTCTAAATTGTAATTGTTATAAACGAGTGCATTAATATTTTCATTATACATCCCTTCCAAACTCAATAAAAACCCATGAGGTAATTGATGGTCAATCGCTAAATTGGTTTTCCAAACTTGTGGAAATTTATAATTAGGGTCTGTAACCGCCAAATCAAAAGAAGTTGGTATGGCTGCATTCGCTGGTTTGAATACAGCGGGGTCACTCGTGAACATATTCACCGTTTGACCTGCTGCATTAACCAATGTTTTACCTGTTTGGTCAATAAAACCAGTCAATACACCATTATTACCAATCTGATTAGACAACCAGACAAAGGGCGGGCGACCTGTAAATACGCCTGAACCACCGCGAATCACTAAGGTTTTGTCGCCTTGTACATCGTAATTGAAACCCAAACGCGGCTCCATCAAAACTTGAGTAGCAGGCATCAAGCCTGTATTGATTTGAACGGGCGCATTGCCATTATTGGGGTCTTTGAATGCGTAATCGGTAATATATTTGTTGGTCAATGCTGTATTATCCATCGTGATAATATTGGCACGCAAACCAAGCGTAAAATTAAAATTTTTCGTTACCTGCACTTCTTCTTGTCCATAAAGGGCGAAAGTATTCACCCCTAAAACTTGCAGTGGGTCTGCCCCGCCCGGCAAGGCAGAATACCGATATTGCATACGAAAATTCGCCGCAGTCGGCGGAACGGTTGCAGGATTCGCTTTGAAAGCATCGGCTGCTGCGTAAAAATCGGCTAAGGATTCAAAGGTATAAACGCCATGAGAACCAGGGAAAAACATATTATTCGATTTAAAACGCTCATAACTCGCGCCTAACGTATAAGTTGTTTTACCACTATAAAAACGAATATTATCAGTCAATTGGAAGGTCGTATAATTCAACTGATTTTTCGGCGTAAACGGGTCAAAACCAGCTGCCATATACGTCGTACCATTGTTTTTAATATCAATGGTTGGAAAAACCGCGCCTGTTCCTTTGTAAGCACGGTCTTCATCTTGCAAATTGTAACTCGCAATGAAGGTATTCGATAATTTTGAACCCCACATAGAGTTCAATTCAGCTACAAAAGAAGTCGTATTATCTTTTTGGTAATATCCAGAGTTTTCAAATGACATGGATTCAGCCCTCAACGTACGATTCCCAAAACCTAATGAGTTTGAACCAGAAATGGGCAAATCAGCTTGCGACTTATGTTGAGAATACCGAACATTTAACTTATTGAAATCATTAATATTATAATCCAAACGAACCAATAACTTATCCGAATTGGTCAAATAATTGAAATTTTCATACGCGCCTGTTTCATAACCAAATTTGTCTTTCAAATACGTACTCAAGCCATCCATATCGGATTTCAAAACGCGGGTCGCGCTACCAATATTCGAGGAACCTACTGCCACAAACGGGGTACCTGGATCGACACGGCGTTGTCTTTCATAATTGGCAAAGAAAAATAATTTATCTTTCACAAGAGCCCCGCCAAGTCGCGCACCAAGGATGTTTTCACTAAAATTAGAGACCGTAACAGGCAAATTGCGGGCTTTTTTACCCACATTGTCCTGATTTCGAGTCGTTGTGTAAACAGAACCCGAAAAATCATTGTTTCCAGAACGCGTGATGGCATTCACGCCCGCGCCCACAAAACCAGATTGCCGAATGTCAAACGGCGCAACATTGACTTGAATTTCCTCTATCGCGTCCATCGAAATCGCTGTAGAGTTCGTCCGTCCGCCTGCTGCGGCTTGGGTTCCAAGTCCAAAACCATTGTTAAATACCGAGCCATCAATCGTGATATTATTCAAGCGACTGTCTTGACCATTGAAGTTACGACCATTGCCTTGTGCATTATATTTCGTAAAATCGTTCATTGAGCGTGCGCCAATCGAAGGCAAGGCTGCCAACTGCTTGCTATTCACCGTAGAAGCCGCCCCTGTTTTGGAATTAGATTCGCCTCTATTTGCCGAAATAGTGACTGCATCTATCACATTTTCGTTTGTGCCTAATTGAAAATTTACATTCGTCGTCGCACCAAGTGCTGCATAAATGTCCTTGATAGCCACTTCTTTGTAGCCGATAAAAGTTGCAGTCAACAGGTAAGGTCCGCCGACGCGCACCGCAGGGATAAAATATTGTCCTGCATCGTTCGTAACACTGCTATACCGAGAACCTGACGGGACGTGTACAATGGTCACACCTGCGCCAATCAAGGTTTCGTTTGTTTTTGAATCAGAAACCACTCCTCCAATACTGGAAGTTGTGACTTGTGCGGAAAGACTGCCTGCCATGAAAATGACAAAGGCAACCCACAGTGTACGCATACTGTTGTTCAATGGAGTGAGAAGAGTTTTTTTCATTTAAATATAAAAATTGTGGAAATTGGTTAATAAAAATTAACTATCATAACACTTACTAAGGGTAATTTCGACGCAAATATACGAAAGCCTTTCCGAAATTCGGCTTTACAACTTGTTTTTTTTATGGAAACCCTATCAAGATACTCAAAAAAGATTATTTTTAAGGGTTTTCAATCGTTTTATTCCAATTTTGCGTATCTTTGCACGAACAATCCAAAATGAATTAATTATCATGGCAAAACCAATAGCTTCTGAATTTCCATCTTTTTACAAACGCTATATTGACCTCGTTCCTGAAGGCAATTTAGTGGAAATGATGGCAACTTCTCAAAAAAAAACCGCTTTATTAGTGCAAAATCTGTCTCAAGACCAATTAGAATTTCGCTATGCGGAGGGCAAATGGACGATTAAAGACATTATTGTGCATTTATCCGACACAGAACGGGTGTTTGCGTACCGCGCAATGCGGATTGCGCGCAAAGATAAAACGCCGCTTCCAAGTTTCGATGAAAATAATTTTGCATGGAATGCACATGCCAATGACCGCGATATGAATGCTATTTTGCGCGAATATGCAGCCGTCCGAACCGCTACGATTGAGCTTTTTAAAACGTTTTCGGAGGGAAATCTTTCAGAAATAGGCACGGTTAGCTCCAATCCGATGTCCACTCGTGCATTAGGTTATGCGATTTTAGGGCATACATTGCACCATCTTGGCATTATTAAAGAACGCTATTTGTGGCAGAGTTCAGATATTGTGTTTGTTTAGTAAATCATTTGTAATCAACGATTTGTATGAAAGGAATTTTAGTACTATTGCTGTCTTTGCAACTCCTTTCGGGTAATCAATTGTTACCTGAATTGGCTAAAATTCCTTTCTTAGTACATCACTTTCAAGAGCATCAGACCGAAAATCCGAATATTACTTTTTTTCATTTTTTAAAAATGCATTATGCAGATGCAGCACATCAACAATTAGATGCTGGTCGGCATGGCGATTTGCCATTGAAAAACATTCACGCACCCGCATTTGAACATTTTGTGTCTTATACAATGCCTATTGTCTTGCAATATGCCCTCTTTTATTCGGATAAAATCCAGTTTAAACAATATTTTATTTTGAAATCATGGCATGATTCTCAAAATCTAAAGTCCATTTTCCAGCCTCCGCGATTCCATTTTGCTTAATTGAATACTCTTTGGGGATACTATTGGAACACGGATAACGCGGATTGGGCGGATTTGCGCGGATTTTTCAAATAAAAAATCTGCGCAAATCCGCCCAATCCGCGTCATCCGTGTTCCAATAGTATCCCATATTATGGATGTAAAAATATTAAAATAATGAATCGAATTATACAATTTTCAATACATAACAAAGTCATTATCACTGCATTAATTATTGCATGGATTGGCTGGGGCATGCACTCATTGAGTCGCCTGCCCTTAGACGCGATTCCTGATGTAACGAATAATCAGGTCAATATCGTGACGAGTACGCCCAATCTCGCCCCTGTGGAAATGGAACAATTTGTTACCTATCCGATAGAATTGGCGATGGCGAACATTCAAGGGTTGGAAAACATTCGGTCGGTTTCTCAGTTTGGTCTGAGCATCGTCACATTGGATTTCAAAGACGCGATTGACCCGTATTGGGCGCGCAATCAAGTTTCGGAACGCCTAACTCAAGTCCGCGAAGACATTCCGAAAGGGTTTGGAACGCCGCAATTGTTGCCTTTGACGACTGGTTTAGGGGAGATTTTTCAATATAGTATCGAACC
>JBDLWG010000536.1:0-5041 GCA_039804385.1 Bacteroidota bacterium | reverse complement strand
CCGATTGGAAGGTGCGTAGCACCGTAACATTTGTAGCAAAACGATGGACAATCCGATTGGAAGGTGCGTAGCACCGTAACATTTGTAGAAACGATGCGGATGTTACGGTGCGACGCACCTCCAACGCGGGTTTCAATTCCAATTTGCTACCAATATTGCGGTGCTACGCACCTTTTTTATTTTGTGGGTAATGGATAGGGTTACAATCTCGCCGACCTTGATTCAATACGAAGCGGTTGATTATCATTTTGATTTAAGTAGTTGAAGTTAAAGAATCGACAAAAAGAATACGGACTAAAAGATTGATTTTCAAGGTAGTATAACGTTTGGAGGGTTTCAAACCCTCCAAACGTTTCTGTCGATTCTTTACTACCGCTTTTGCAATGCCTGTACTTGATGCGATTGCCACTGCATTTGGGGTTGAAAATCGGGCGAATTCATATACAATAAAATGCTATGAAGCAATTGTCTTGCTACAGGTCGTTTTTCAAAATCGGTAATCAAATCCATGCTCGAAAAGAGCAATTTCCCCGTTCCGACGTTCACTTCAATCATTTTTGCCAAAGACCGATTTTTAAAACAATTATCGATGACGCGAATCAACGGTTCTATCGTCACATCCGAAATGGCATTGCTGCGCAACGAATCCAACACGAGCGTCCGAGAGCGATTGCACAAATCCCACCAATGCCAATCACTGTGCATTTCGGTTGGAAATGCTGCAAAAGCGGGATGTTTTGGGTCGCAAAGGATGCCCATATTGCCCTCTTGGTCTGGAAAATGGAGTGGATTCGTCATAATTGGTGCAAATTTGTTTTCCAACCCTTGAATCGTTTCGGGTAGCGGGCTTAACAAGACCTTTTGACCTTTTGCCAATGCCTTCAATGCGTCTTCATAAGAAGCCGTAATGACCACATCGCCCCCATTCAAAGGCACAATCGTTGGATAAACCCAGATTTGCCACCGATTCCGATACGGTGTACCTTCGATTTCGACATCTATATGAACGCAAGTTGCCGTATGAATGGAACTCAAATTGGCTTCAATGCGTCCTAAAATTTCTTGATTATCCACCTCAATTTTATCGGTTTTCAAGATGCCTGCTGCCAATTTTTCCCCATTAGAAACCTCATGAATCGACCAAAGAATGCGTTTTTTATCCAAAGTCGCATTAGAGAAATTGGCTATTTGAATTACGCCTGTAAATTTTTCATTGTTTTCATAGACGGCTTTTTCATAACGCAATAAAGGCACTACGGGGGCACAAAATTGTCGCCATTCGGCAGGCGTAACCAAATTTTTACTTTCCCAAAACGCGTCCAATAACCCAACCATACCAGCTGTATGTCCCGGCACATCGTGCAAACCTGCTAATTGAAATCCACTTAAACGATTGGTTTTCAACGCTCTTTCCACTTCTTCTTTGTATAATAAAAAGGCAAATCGCCCACTTGCTTCGGTAAAGGCGTTACCAAATCCATGTAATTTTTGCCTTGTCAAGGCAGCTTCGATGGCTTTCAAATGAACAGGGTCATAACCCTTTCCATACTTTTCAATCTCTTTGAAATTCGGAAAAATAGCATATTGCCCCACCTCATGCGTCATAAACGGAATGGGCAAATCATCGGAAACCGTTGTATAATCATTTTTAAATTCGGGTACTTTGGTTTCAAACAATTCCCGCGCCCGCAACCAACCTTTGCGCGTGTATTGCGACACAAAAAAATCATCCGCAGGCTCTGGAAATTCACCTTTCCCCGTTCCGAGCGAAAAAGTCGTCGTCGTATAGCAGCGGCGTTTGTCGCTTTGTTTGAGGCTCGACACCCAATTATTCAGCACGCTAAAATTGCCTTCCAACTCATTGCCTAATGAAAAAAAGCAAAAAGAAGGATGATTCCCATAAGTTTCCAAGATTCTATCAGCTTCTTGGCGCAAAAAACGCGCAGAAGCATTGTTTTTTGCCACATCTAAACAAGAAGCTGGTAACTCAACTTGCAAATAAAAACCCATTTCATCCGCCGCTTCAAAAGCCGCTTTCGGCGGGCACCAAGCGCGAAAGCGAATGTGATTGAGTCCATAATTACGCGCTATTTGAAATTTTTCCTTCCAAGATGCCTTGTCCAAAGGCGCGGCAATACCCATATTCGGAAGCGTGTACGTTTGCGGAGCCGCCGCATCCTCAATCGTACCGCGCAACAAAACCCGCCTGCCATTGAGTTGCAATTGTGCATTATCCCGCGTCCAATGCCGAATCCCAAACGAAACACTTGCATCATCTTTGTATTTTTGCGACCGAAAAGCAACATTCAAAGCATAGAGATGAGGCGAAAACTCATCCCATAAAATCGGTTTTTTATCGGTCGGGCAGCGAATGGTAACGAAATTATCGCCTTCTTTTAAATTGATTTTCAACGCTTTATCTGGAAAACGATGCAATTTGCCATCAATCGAAACGTTTAAATCGCCCGTTACTTTTGAGCCACTTCCATTTTTGACATTGGCGGTGATGCGCACACAATGGCTGTCGGGTTCTGGAAAAATTTGGATATTATCCAACCAGATTTTATCTTTTACTTCGATTTCGGGTTTGCCTAACATTCCATTCCAACCTTGATACATGGGCGCGAAACCCGCATCACCCAAAGAACCTAAATCATACGGCATCGAATTGCTGATGCGCAATGTGATGATATGTTTCCCGCCCGTCACGAAAGGCGATAATTCATAAACATGGGGTGTACTCAAACTTTCCGAATCGCCCACTAATTTGCCATCCACCCAAAGGTGCGTTGCACAAAAAACGCGTTCAAAACGCAATAAAATGGTGCGGTATCGCCAATAAGACGGTATTTCGACCTCTTTTCGATACCAAACGGCTCCTGTATAACCATTCGGAATAGCCCAAGTCGCTGGAATAGATGGCGGAATCGGTTTTTCACCCTTAGAAGCGAGTGTCTCGAAAAGCGGTTCTTGATGGATTCGGAGAAAACCGGGCAAGGTTGTTTTATACGGAAATGCGTATTGTTGCCAATTGTAAGTTAACCCGATATTCGCGCTGTCTAATTGGTACTCCCAAGTGCCTGCTAACGATAGGGTTTGACTGTATAAAGGGGCATGCAGGGCAGTTGAAAACAGCCAACAAAGAACGGGCAGATAATTTTTTATTGTCATAACAAACTACTTTCGAGTTTTGGATAGAACTATCCTACGAAACTGGTTTTAAAAAGTTACTTTTGCCGATTTTCATAACATATCATTCACAAAAGAATGGTTTACAAACAAAATTGGGATTAAAACATGAATGAACAATTGCATCAATGGTTTTCGCCGCACTTGAATGGCGATTTTAAGATGTTGAGTTATGGGCATGCGGGGTATCCTGTCCTCCTTTTTCCAACTACTATGGGCAGTTTCCATGAAGCCAAAGACCATGGGTTGATTGAATCGGCGCGGTGGTTTGTGGAACAAGGGCTCATTCGGCTCTATTGTGTGGATAGTATTGACCATCAAAGTTGGTATAATCGTCAAGTGTCTCCTGCCAAACGCGTTGAAAATCATACTTGGTATGATAAATTAATTCGATGGGAAATCATTGAGCGCGTGCGCGAAGCAACAGGTTTTGGGAAAGTGGCGGTTGCGGGATGCAGTTTTGGCGGCTATCATGCGTCCAATATTGCGTTTCGGTATCCTGATGCGGTGAGTCATTTGATGACGATGAGTGGGGCTTTCAATATTCGGAACTTTGTGGGCGGATATTATGATGACCATGTTTATTTTAATAACCCCTTAGATTATCTATCTAATTTGGATAATCCTGCACTTTGGCAAATGAAAATTTGTTTAGGTACGTCTGATAGAGATATTTGTTTGCCCGCTAACTTACAAATGTCCGAGCTCTTGAAAGCCAAAAACGTGGAACATTGGTTGGATTGTCGCCCGAATGCAACGCATGATTGGGCGGTTTGGCGCGAAATGTTTCCGCATTATTTGTCTTTTGTGTATTAATTGCTCATTTTATCGATTTAGCTGAAAAATTTTTATTTCAGCTAAAAGGTTGTATATTTGAATTGATTTAGCTGAAATAAAAATTTTTCAGCTAAATCGATTCAAATAAGTAGTTTAATTTAAAACCGACAACAACGTTTGGAGGGTTTCACGCCAACGTCGGCGAGGTTGCAACCCTATCCATTACCCACAGAATCAAAAAAGGTGCGTAGTACCGCAATATTGGTAGCAAATTGGAATTCAAACCCGCGTTTGAGGTGCGTCGCACCGTAACATTCGCTCCAAAGTTACGGTGCGACGCACCTTCCAATCGGATTGGTACATCGTTTTGCTACAAATGTTGCGGTGCTATGCACCTTTTTATTTTGTAAAATTATTTAAATACAAACAATCATTCTGTGGGTACTGGATAGGGTTGCAACCTCGCCGACGTTAGTATACAATCTTTTAGCTAAAATTAAAAATTAAAAAATGGCAACAACTTTTATTGGTCGCAAAAAAGAGCAAGAAGTCTTGCAAAAAGCGTTACAATCGAACGAAGCAGAAATGGTATCGGTCATTGGAAGAAGGCGTATCGGCAAGACTTTTTTGATAAAAAATGCTTATAAAGACCATACCGTTTTTGAGGTAACAGGCGTAAAAGACCGACCTGAATCAGAGCAACTTAGAAATTTTGCACGCGCTTTAAACCACATCGGGAAAAATCTAAAAGCAATGCCTGCGCCTAAAAATTGGCAGGAAGCCTTTTTTGCATTGGCGGATCGTTTGGAAGCATTGGCATTTCCTGAAAAAAAGGTTCTTTTTTTAGATGAATTGCCTTGGTTAGCTGCGCCGCAAGCCCGATTTATTGGGGCATTGAGTTGGTTTTGGAATAGTTGGGCGGTCAATCAAAATATTGTGGTCGTTATTTGCGGTTCGTCGGCATCTTGGATGATTCAAAAAATTGTGAATGATACGGGCGGCTTACACAATCGGATTACACGACGCATTTTCCTCAAACCGTTCACGTTGGCAGAAACGGAATTGTATTTTAAAA
>JBDLWG010000535.1:0-3822 GCA_039804385.1 Bacteroidota bacterium | reverse complement strand
TGGAGGCAAATGAAGTCGAGGAAGAATAACGAATTGTAACCCAACCAAACCCATGGCATGAACGTATAAGTAAAAAGTCGGAACTTCGCAAGAGGGTTCGACTTTTGCTTTTTAAAGCAGTTTTATCATGATTTGTCCAATTTAAAAAGACAAATGTAGCCTTTTCTTTTGAAACTTGCAAATCCATGGATTTTAGATGTTGGAATGTTGCGATACGCATTTTCCCGAAAATTGTATCTATATTTGTGCAAATAAGTAGTTAAATTTAAATAACAGACAACAACGTTTGGAGGGTTTGAAACCCTCCAAACGTTATACTATCTTGAAAATCAACCTTTTAGCAGGTGTTACGTTTTGTCGATTCTTTCATTTCAACTCCTTATCTTTTTAATAAAATGATTAAAATAATCAATTATATGAAAACCACAACCGAACTTACAACCTTATTTGACACCACTTTAGAGCGTGCTTTTAAAAGTCCGATGCTCTGTGATGTTACCCAAATCCATACGGGAGGCATCACGCCGAAGGTGACGCACTGCACCGAAGACGCGACTTGGGGCAACGTCGGTGGGAGTCGGAAAATTTTTATGGCAAAAACATGGAATTTCAAAGGCGGTGAATCATCGTTGGATACAGTCTTGGAACGCCAAGAAAATGAATATTGGAAAATAGAAATTACGGATTTCAAAACGGCATCAATGGGTTTTGAAAAATTTCAAGGCGAATGGTTTACCCGATTGCTTCCCACAGGGCAGGTGGAAGTGCGTTATCAATACACGTTATTTTCCAAAAGCATCCTGTTTTATCCCTTTCATTGGCTTTTTACGAAAATTGTTTGGAAGCATTATATGAGACAAGTACTTGAAAATATCCGAAAATTAACGGTTGAGGAAGCCCCTTATTTATACTGATGGGTGATGGATGGTTCAAAAAAAGATAGAATAGTTGTTTTAACTATAAGAATCACCAATCGCTGATAATCAATATCTTATGAATTGTCCTTCCGAAGGAAACTTGTGTCATTCCGCAAGAAACGCTATCTTTGTGTTTTTAAACAGAACAAATCATGATAAAACTGCCCTACGCTCGTGCCGATTTCGGACCGATGATGCACGAAAAATGTTACTATGTGGATCGCACTCCCTACATTGAACAATTGGAAGTGTATGCACCCGTTTATACGATGTTTCTGCGCCCGCGCCGTTTTGGAAAATCGTTATGGATCAGTATCTTACATCATTATTATGATGTGAATAAAGCGGCTGATTTTCAATTATTATTTGGCAATTTGCATATTGGTCAACATAAAACCGCGTTAGCGAATCAATATCGGATTTTACGGTTTGACTTTAGTGGCATTGAAACCAATGATGTCCGTAAAGTGCATGATGCCTTTCTGATGAAAGTCAAAGATGGCTTTCAACGATTCATGAAGACGTATTCAGAACATTTCACGCCTACGCAACAAGAAACGATTTTAAATCAAACGATGGCTTCCAGTGTTGCCATCCAATTTTTTGCGTGTTGTGAACCGCCTCCAATTCACCGCCCTATTTACGTGTTGATTGACGAATACGATCAATTCACCAACGAATTATTATCCTTTCATTTTGCCGATTTCAAAGATATTGTTTCTAAAAATGGCTATGTACGCAAATTTTATGAGGTCTTGAAAGAGGCTGCGATGAAAGCATATGTGGCGCGAATCTTTATGACGGGCGTTGCGCCCGTGACCGTCGATAGTATGACGAGTGGGTTTAACATTGTGACGGATCTTTCGTTGCGCCCCCGTTTTCACAATATGATGGGTTTCACCGAACCCGAAGTGACCGATTTGTTGCAGCAAATCCAGATAGAGTCACCTCAATCTGCCCAAATCTTGACCGATTTGCGACAATGGTATGATGGCTATCGGTTTAATATGAAAGTGCCTACTCATTTGTATAATCCTGAAATGGTGCTCTATTTTGCATCGTATTATCAGAGTGAAGGGACGTATCCTGAAAAGATGTTGACCGCGAATGTGGCGACGGATTATAAAAAAATTGCCAATATTTTTCGGATTGCGAACGATGAAGGATTGGCATTGACGCAATTGACGCAATTCTTAGAAGCGGGCTCTATTAAAAGTTATCTGACCGAACGCTTCAATGTGGAATTAGGGTTTACGATTAGTGATATTTGGAGTATGTTGTTTTATTCGGGGATGACGACGATTCAATCGGTTTTAGGGAATAACTACACGTTTCAACTCCCGAATTATGTCATTAAAGGCTTGTATTATGATTATTTTATGGCATTGCAACTCGGAATGGCTTATGGAAATTTGAGACATGAAATCCGTGATGCCGTCGAACAATTGGTCATGCAGGGCAACATGGAACCATTTACCAAATACGTTGCGCGAGTCCTTGACAAAGAACATTCGACGCGGGATAATTATGGTTACAATGAAAAACACCTCAAAACGCTCGTGATTGGAATGTTATTTCCGTATGAAAGTTACTTGATTCGGAGTGAAATGGAAATCAATCGCCGCTATGTGGATATTTTTTTGGAACGGATTCCACAAGTGGATATTAAACATGAGATTTTGTTGGAATTAAAATATGTGAAAAAAGAAAATCGGTCGAAATGGGCTGATAAAGATGGAAAGCCCGTTGATGCGCCTGCACCGCCGACTCCCGTAAAAAAAGTCGCCAAAACGCGAAAACCGAAAACGCCTGCACTACCTGTTGCGCCTGCGCTGCCTGCGCCTGTGCCTGTCAAACCATTGTTAGAAGACGTTGCCGAACGCGGTTATCAGCAACTTTGTGAATACATGGCATTACCGCGTTTCCAACGACCGAATCTTTTAGGATTTTGTTTGGTGTTTGTGGACAAGGAGTGCTATCAAATTTTGCCGTATCAGCCAATAGCATCCTGATTATTCTGTTTTGTCATTCCGCCTTGTCATTCCGAAGGAACCTTTATGTTGCGTTGTACAAAAGATTCCTTCGGAATGACAAGGCAAAAGTACCAAACGCCCTTATTTCGGTATAAACACCGCTTCATTCTTTTTCCAATACGCTATAATAGCCGCTTTCAGTTTCGCATCGCCCAGTTTCGCTGCTGCAAGGAGAGAAGGGTCGGTCTTGATAACGGTTTGGGTCTCCGATGCTGTGGTGGTTCCTTTTTTGTTCACCACTTCGATGGTCGGGGTTTCGTCATCGCCATCTTCGACGTTGATTTGGCAGTACAAGATCTTTTTCAAATCAATGATTTTGTACAATTCATACGTACCACCCCTTTTGTCGGACATGAATTGGGATTTCAAACCTCTTGCTTTGTCATAATCCGACTGTTTTCCCTGAAAAGCACCTTCAATCCGACGGAAATCATTGGTTTTAGGGTTGAATAAAGCCACTGAGTAATACCATTTGGAGTCTTGAATCAGGTCTTTGAAACCATCTTGATCCCAATCCTCTAAACGAACTTCATCCCGCTGGTCATCGGTTAAAATACTGTCCACAATGATGCAACCACCCGCTTTCGGGGTGATTTTCAACCATTGAAGCGTTTTTTTGTCGTTTTGCAACCGTTCAAAAAGTGCATTGTTTTGTTCAAATTTGGCAAGAACCGTCCCTTTTCGTTGGCAATTTGCACTTACAGCGGCGGTTGTTGCAACGGGCGCGGCAGTCGTTGCGGCGGGCGCGGTTGTCGTTGCGGCGGGCGCGGTTGTCGTTGCGGCAGGCGCGGTTGTTGTTACGGCAGGTGCGGTTGTTGTTGCGGCAGGCGCGGTTGTTGTTGCGGCAGGTGCGGTTGTTGTTGCGGCAGGCG
>JBDLWG010000534.1:0-3491 GCA_039804385.1 Bacteroidota bacterium | reverse complement strand
GGTTTTAATTCCATTTTTCTACAAATGTTGCGGTGCTACGCACCTTTTTATTTTGTAAAATGATTTGAATACCGATAATCATTCTGTGGGTAATGGATAGGGTTGCAACCTCGCCGACCTTTTGTATCGGTTCTTTCAATTAAACTACTTACCATCGAATATCGGTTTCGACAAAATCATACGCCCCAAGACAACCATGTCCGCCTGCCATATTGCTATAAACGCTTACAGGTACTGTAAAAATATTCCCTTCCAAGGATAAATTATCGGCACAGGATTTTAAAAAAAGATAGCCCTGTTTATCCAACACATATAATCGAACTTTCAACCGATTCGCCCAATGAAAAGCACTTCGTTCCAACGAAATCGCTAATTCTTTCTGAATCCATTCGCCCGACACGCCCACATCATCCACGAATAAATCCGATGCATTCGGCAATATTTCAGGCTCCGACGCAAGCAAGGTATCATTATGATATTGCAGCACTTTAATCGCATAAAAATGAGTTCCCACAGGGTCTTTAAATAAACAAGTCACTCGACGCGAAAAAGTATCCACATCTTTCAGCACTTGGACACGAGCAAGGGAGACCCGTTCTGGAAGGGTCACCGCTTGCGAAGTTATAGGAGAAATTCCAGTCGCCCGCAACGTTAATTGATAATTTTTACCCGCAACAGGGTAAAAACTATCTGTTTGCCACAATTTGGGTTCCAATGGCACTGCCGAAGGCGATTTTAAACGATTTTGTCCTTCCATAAAAGACCATTCCACTTGTTGCAACGTATCGGAACGACTGCTCAAAGGAGCTTTTGTAGCCCCTGCGTACACCCGCAAACCGTGTTCTGGACTCAAAAAACCAATCACAACGCCTTTGCGCCCCTCAAACGGCACTTCATAATCACTCGTGTCTATCATTTGACACCCTGTACAAAAGAGCAAGGCTAAAAAGAGGTATTTCATGTTTAAAAAGCATAAAAAAAGTTAATACTTGGAAGCAAGGGCAATAAAGCGACTTGTTTCATGACCTGTTTTTGTCCTATCGGACGACTTTGAGCATCATAAAGATACTCCGTAGCCAAATACATATAATAGACATTTTTTTTAAAATAAGTATTATAAATGTTCAAGTTCCAACCCCAACGACGATGTTGAGATAAGGATTTTTCCCAATTCATGGAAACATCCAACCGATGGTACAAAGGCAATTGATGCTCATTCAACTTCCCATAAATCGAATAGGAAAGTTGAAACGGCGTTTCTTCCACCAGTGCAATCGGTAAATTAAATCGTTTTCCATTCATGAGCGTCCAAAGGGCTGTAAATTTGAGTCGTTTTGAATATTCATACGATGCCATCCAGGTCACTTGATGCCGTCTATCATACAAAAATGGAAATTTTTCTCCCTGATTCAGTTGAGCAAACTGTCTATCGGAACGACTCCATGTATAAGACAAACTGGTTTGGACCTTGCCGATTTTGCCTGCTATCCAAGCCTCCAACCCGTAAGACCATCCTATTCCTTTTGTAAAAATATTGTTTTGCCAACTTTTATACGGATTATCCTCCGTCACCAATGGACTAAACGTACTCAAATCCGTAAATCGTTTGTAAAACGTTTCCAAAGAAAGGTCCCATTTTCGGACGGTTTTGCGCCAACCCAGTGCATATTGCCAAGCCGTTTGGGGGTCGAGTTGCGCTGTCGCGCCCGAAGGAAGCCAAACGACTCTATCCACTAATTCCCCTCCTTTGACCAATGCGTGTTGATATTGCCGCATCTTGGAGACCGCACCATTAAGGATCCCTGCATCGGCGGGCAATCGGTAACTCATCCAAAAACGAGGTTCAATCGCCGCATAATTGCGCTTTAGAGCGTTGAAATACGAACCGCGCAAGCCCAAATGAATCTCAATATAGTTTCCAATACTCATTTCGTGTTCCACATAGGCAGCTAATTCCGTTGCTCGCAGGAATGGAGAGGGTGTATTAGTACGCACGGTTGCCACCGAATCCACAAAATATTCATGCACCGATTGATATTCATTGGGTTTGTAAAAATGATGCATCGCATCCCAACCCACTCGGATAATCCTATTTTTAGGCAACGTCCAATCCAATCGAAATCCACTACTCGCATTCTGACTACTCCCGTGACTCGTCGTAGTCAATTCATTCGCCAGCGTGAATTGATAACTCGGTGGTAATGAACTTTGAGGCGGCGGCGGCGTTATTTGCTCGTTGTACAAACGCTCGCGCCCTTGAAATTGATGTAAATTCTGCGCATAGGCTACATACCATTGTCCAAACAAGGTCGGACTAAACCGATGATAGGAACGCAAGGAACTGGTTAGATTGGTTAATTCGTATCGAATCTTTTGATTGAGCGAACCAGTTGATGTAAGGGCATTAGCCGAGCGAAACCAATCTTTCCCAACGTAAACATTCAAAAAAGTTTTATGGTTTGGATTCCATTCGTGATTGATTTTGAAATTGGCATCTCCAAAAGTGTATCCGACAAAACTTCTTTGACCCCCTATTTCTCGAAGTGCAGGCGTTAAAATCGCGTTTTCGCGCCCCAAGGTCAACAAATCCAAATAGGTGGAACGAACTGCCGCTAAAAAAGTGGATTTCGGTCCTATCGGACCTTCTAAGGTCGCTTTCGAGTTGATAAGTCCTATGTCCAAATTTCCTTGCAACCGATTTTTATTCCCCTCTTTGCAATGAACATCCACAATAGAGGATAATCTGCCTCCGAATCGGGCAGGAAACGCATTTTTATACAAATCCACTTTTTTAACGGCTTCGCTGTTGAACAAAGAGACAAAACCAAATAAATGTCCTGTATTATAGACTTGCGCTCCATCCACAATGAAAAGATTTTGGTCATTGCTGCCGCCGCGTACCAACATCGTTGCAGAACCTTCTTCTCCTGTTGTAATGCCCGGTAAAATCGTCAAGGCTTTGATAAGGTCTTTTTCCCCTCCGATAGCAGGCACGGCTTTGAGTTGTGCGATGGAAAGTTCTTGCCTGCCGCCAGAGAGTCGTTCAAAATGATTCGATTGGATTTCGACCGTTTTTAATTCATTGGCTTCCTCTAATTGTAGGTGTAAAAAGGTATCTTGAACGGCATTAACCGCAACATACAAGGGATTGCAACCCAAAAAAGTTATTTTTAAGGCATGTTCACCCTGCGAACAAGGCAAGGTGAAAAAACCGTACTCATTGGACTGTGTTGCTTTTTGATGTAGGCTATCGAAGATAATCGCCCCAATCAACGGTTCTAATGCTTTTTGAGAACGAACTAAACCACTAAGGTGAAGGGTGGATTTAGGAGTCGTCTGCGCGAATAACTTCAAACTGCATAGAAGGCAATAAAGGAATAATGCTTGTTTTAAGGTCATATCTAAGTCTTTTAAAATTGGTACGATACGCCTAAAGAAATGGCTTGATGGCGATGATGAAATTGTTGTCCAGACATATCTATTTTTTGTAC
>JBDLWG010000533.1:0-20739 GCA_039804385.1 Bacteroidota bacterium | reverse complement strand
CTGAAATCGGGAAACAAGCTACTGAAGCACTTTTAAAGTGCCTTCAAGAACATCAACCTTTAACTTTGCAGGTCCATTTAAACGCTGAGTTGGTCGTGCAAAAGTCTTCAATGTAATTTTTAATCGATTTGTTGTGCTAAAATTCTTTTTTAAATTAATATGTTTAAACGATTAAATTCTTTTTTGAAAGAGTTTAATCGTTTAAACCAAGCGAATACTTTTAAGTTTAAACGATTAAACAATTTAGTGTATCTATTTGAATTAAAATGTATATAATTATGTATTTAAATTAAGATAAACTCCAATATAACAATTCATTATAATTCAACTTTGTGTTAACCCATTTTATTAATTATGAATCAAACAATTAAAACTCTGAAGAAAGTTTTATTTTTTGTAGGATTATTGCTTAGTATTCAGCTTTCCGCGCAAGAAAAAGTGGAAGGTTTGGTCACTGAAATCTCTGGTGCGCCGTTGATTGGTGCGAATGTCGTCCTTAAAGGCACGGCAACAGGCACGATTACAGACATCGATGGCAAATTTAGTCTTGCGGCTAAAAAAGGGGATATTTTATTATTCTCCTACATCGGTTACGTTTCCAAAGAGGTAACGGTGGACGGTAGTGCCATCACGATTGCGTTGGCTGAAATGACGAGTTTGCAAGAACTCGTGGTGACAGGTTACGCATCCCAAGTCAAACGGAATGTCACGGGCGCAGTCGGTACGATTTCTTCAAAAGACTTGATGGCATTGCCTTCAACAGGTGTAAGTCAAGCCTTGCAAGGTCGGATTGCAGGTGTTACGGTGGGTCAAGAAGGCGGTCCGGGCGGCGGAACGATGGTTCGGATTCGCGGTTTTGGTACAGTAGGCGATAATGAACCTTTGTACATTATCGACGGTGTGCCAACTCAAACGGGACTTAATGACTTGAATCCCAATGATATAGAGACGGTTCAAGTGTTGAAAGATGCGTCTGCGGCTTCCATTTATGGTGCGCGGGCGGGTAATGGGGTGGTCATCGTGACGACGAAAACGGGCAAGTCTGGTAAGACGAAATTGTCGTTTGATTCGTATGTGGGTACGCAAATTGTGCCAACCCTACCTGGCGTGTTGAGTGCGCAACAATTTGCAGACATGCTTTGGACTTCCCAAAAAAATAGTGGTGTTGCCGTTCCGAACCATCCTCATTTTGGAACGGGCGCGAATCCAACGATTCCAAACAATTTGTCGCCAACGGTTTTATTAAATCGGGCTGGTACGAATTGGTTGGGTGAAATTTTCAATGACGCACCTGTTTCAAATTACAATTTGAGTGCAACAGGTGGTACGGAAGCGGGCAGTTTTGCCTTCTCTGGTGGATACTTGAAACAAGATGGTATTTTGTTACACACTGGTTTTGAACGTTATACAGGTCGTGTGAATACTAATTTTAATTTGAAAGATAGAATACGGGTGGGTGAAAATTTGACTGTTTCGTATTCTAAAAAAGTCGGTATTTCCAATCAAAATACTGAAAATCCAGTGGCAATGGCGATTCGGATGCCTTCTGTGATTCCTGTTTATGCCACGAATGGCAGGTATGCAGGTACGAGTGTCGGCGGCTTCAACAATCCTCAAAACCCTGTCTCTGCCTTGACACGGGCGCAAAATAACAATGATAATCGCTTGCGCGTGTTTGGTAATGCGTTTGTAGAGGTTGATTTGATGAAAGGTTTGACGGCAAAATCAAGTATTGGGGTGGATTATGTAGCAGGTAACGCAGCGAAATTCACAGCTATTAACTACGAAGACCAAGAAGTTGTGGGTTCTAACAAGTTGGATTTAACGAGTACTACATATGGTAGTTATACTTGGTTTAACACTTTGTCGTATAATACCAAATTCGATAAACATGAAGTCACTGCTTATGTTGGAACAGAGGCGATTCAAGCGAAAAGTGCTGGTTTATACGGCAGCCGTACATCCTTTTTCACCGAGGATTTGAATTATTTGACTTTGGGAACAGGTACAAGTGGGCTTGCGAATGACGGTTATCGGACGGCAAATCGCTTGTTCTCGACTTTTGGAAAAGTGGATTATAATTTTGATGAACTCGTATTATTATCTGCTACCATGCGTCGTGATGGCTCTTCTCGTTTTAGTGCGGTAAATCGGTATGCAACGTTTCCTGCCGTCAGTGCAGGTTTGCGTTTGACAAAATTTGCGCCGTTCAAAAATATTTTTGATGAGTTAAAAGTGCGCTTAGGCTGGGGGCAAACGGGTAATCAACAAGTTGGGGATTATGCGTCTTACACGTTGTTTAGTTCTGATGTGAATACGACTTATTATGACATTGCAGGTTCCAAAACAGGTTCTCAAGCGGGTTTTGCCCTTTCGACTTTGGGCAATGAAAACGTGAAATGGGAAACCACGACCAGTACTAATTTTGGTATTGATGCGTCTTTATTGAAAGATAAATTATTGATTACTTTAGATTTATACAATCGTAAAACAACAGATATGTTGGTTCAAGTGCCACAACCTGCGACGCTTGGTTTCATTGACCCGCCGTATATCAACATTGGTGAAATGACCAATAAAGGCGTTGATTTGGGCATTACGTATCGTGGAACGATTGGACAAAAAGTGAAATTTGATGTTGGTGCAAACGTATCAGCGTACGCTAATAATGTGGATAAATTGGGTGATAATCCCCTTTTTGCCATTGCGGGCGCACAAGCGCGGGAACAACGGTTGACGCGAACGCAACAAAATTTTCCATTATCCTATTTTTATGGGTACAATGTCGTAGGCATTTTCCAAAATGCAGCAGAAGTGAGCAGTAGCCCGACACAAGGTTTTGCAACGCCTGAAGCAGGAGTTGGTCGTTTCAAATACCAAGATGTGAATAGGGATGGTAAAATTAATGCAAGTGACCGTACCAATATTGGTAGCCCGCATCCGAGTTTTACCTATGGTTTAAATTTCAATGTCGCGTATGCAGGTTTTGATTTAGCTTTATTTTTGCAAGGTTCACAGGGGAACAAAGTATATAATTTTACCAAGTATTTTTCCGATTTCCCTGCGGTATTCTATCAAAGTGGAAAAGGTTTGAATGTATTAAATGCTTGGAATCCATCAAATACAGGTACAACCGTGCCTAAATTAAGTTCAAGTGTTGTCAACGGTGAGACGGAAACGAATAGCTATTTTGTAGAAGACGGTTCGTATCTGCGCGTGAAAAATTTCCAAATCGGTTACACCATACCCAAATCAGTGACGGATAGAGCAAGGTTGGAACGCGTACGCGTCTATATGCAAGGTCAAAATTTCTTGACCTTTACAAAATACACTGGCTTAGACCCAGAATTAAGTTTGCGCTCTTTTTCAGCAGGCGACACGCGCACGACGAACTTGGATATTGGCGTAGATAGAGGTTCGTATCCAGTTGCAAAATCATTGTTAATTGGTTTAAACGTCACTTTTTAAACAAACTATTTAAAAAAATTTCAACATGAAAAAATCCGTTTTTTCGATTATAGCAGCTTCGTCCATCATTATAGGTGCGTCTTGTACGGCTTATTTGGATGATGTAAAACCACAAGGTTCGTTAGCTCTTGAGAATCTGGCAACTGAAAAAGGCGTGCAAGGCTTGTTAATCGGTGCTTATGCCGCGATTGACGGTTATTTGGAGCATCCTTTTAAATATACGCGCTCGTTTCCATGGCATGCTGCGCCCTCGAATTGGATTTATGGCAGTGTTGCGGCAGGCGATTCGCACAAAGGTTCGGATCCGGGTGACCAATCTCAAGGTAATCAAATTGAAGATTTTACGGCAACATCGACCAATGAATTTGTTCGGGGCAAGTGGTGGCACATGTACGAAGGGATTGCGCGTTGCAATAGCACGTTAAAAGTACTTGCTTTGGCGAAAACAGCCAGTACGGTTTCCGCAGATTTGGCTAAAAAAGTGGAAGGGGAAGCGCGTTTTTTGCGCGGACATTACCATTTTGAAGGCAAAAAAGTATTTAACAAAGTGCCTTACATTGATGAAACGGTGAAAGATTTCAGCGTTCCAAACGATGCGGATATTTGGTCTAAAATCGAAGCTGATTTTGCTTTTGGCGTAGCGAATTTGCCAGAAACGCAAACGGAAGTGGGTCGCGCAACCAAATGGGCGGCACAGGCTTATTTGGCAAAAGCCAAAATGTTTCAAGGCAAATATGCAGAAGCAAAAGCCTTGTTAGACCCCATTATTGCGAGTAACCGATTCCAATTGGCTGCTAATTATGGCGATAATTTCAATGCAGAAACTGATAATAATAAAGAATCGGTGTTTGAAATCCAATATTCGGTGAATGATGGTGCTTCAGAAGGTCAAAATGGTGGTTTTGCGGAAGCATTAGCGTTTCCGTTTGCGAGTAGTGGTGCGCCGTCAGGCTGTTGCGGTTTTCATCAACCGTCTCAAAACTTGGTGAATGCTCATAAAACAGATGCCAGTGGATTGCCTTTGTTTGACACGTTTAATGCGACGGATTTGAAAAGTGATATTACCGCAGGTAATTATTTGAAAAGTGCTGATGCGTACATGCCTGATATTACGACTCCTGTGGATCCGCGTTTGGATTGGTCTGTGGGTCGTCGCGGCATTCCGTATTTGGATTGGGGTTTGCACCCTGGTCAATCTTGGATTAGAGACCAATCGGGTACGTATGGACCGTATTCGCCGATTAAAAATGCTTATTACAAACGCCAAGAAGGTTCCTTAGTAGCCACTTTTGCAACCTATTGGAGGGGTTCTGCGAACAATTTTCGTCTGATTCGCTATGCAGATGTCTTGTTATGGGCTGCAGAGTGTGAAGTAGAACTTCTCAATGGCGATTTGACAAAAGCAGAATTCTATGTCAATTTAGTACGGAATCGCGCAGCAACTGGCGCAAAAGTGAAATTGCCAAATGGCACAAATGCGGCAAATTACGTAGTGAGTTCTTATACAGGAGCTAATGGTTTTGTGTCAAAAGGACCCGCTTACGCACGGAATGCGGTTCGTTTCGAGCGTCGTTTGGAATTTGCGTTGGAAGGACACCGCTTTTTTGACTTAGTTCGTTGGGGCATTGCAGATGTGGAAATTAATAAATATTTGTCTGTTGAAAAAACCAAACGCCCTTTGTTGAAAGACGCGAAGTTTATCAAAGGCAAACATGAATATTATCCAATTCCACAAGAGCAAATTGACGTAAGTTCAAAAGGGGGAGTACCTACTTTAAAACAAAACCCTGGTTACTAAACGCATCACTTGCGGCAAGTTTACGAATACGTACGAGATGTAGTTGAGTCAGCATTTGATTTTCGAGAGGCAAATGAGTTGATTTGCCTCTCTTTTCAAAAAAAAGGGCTGAATCTTAAATATTTACAGCCAATCGTATTTCAAAAACAAACTTTTGTCTATTTTTGTATCTTTTGTGGTTCAAATTTTCTAAAATGTTTCAAAAAAAACAATACATCTGTAGTTTTGGCGAAGTCTTGTGGGATATTTTCCCTTCAGGCAAATTACCTGGGGGTGCGCCCATGAATTTTGCGATAGGCATTCAAAATCTTGGGATTCCTACCGTCCTGTTGAGTCGGGTTGGTAAAGATGAATTGGGAACAGCCTTGCAAGCTTTTTTAAAAAGTAAAAATTGTACAACCGATTACATTCAAGTCGATGCGCAACGTGCCACAGGCATTGTACAAGTGACCGCCACTTCAACAGGCGAAAATCATTATGAAATCGTTCAAAGTTCGGCATGGGATTATATGGAAGTCACGCCGCAAGCCCGTAAAATCGTTCAAAATGCTTTTGCGATTGCCTATGGAACGCTTTCTTGTCGAAATGAAGTGTCTAAAAATGCCCTATTAAATTTGTTAAAAGACGCACCTATCAAAATTTTTGATGTTAATTTCCGCCCACCTTTCTACACTCAAACCTTAGTGGAAGCCCTGATGCAGCCTGCCGACATCGTAAAAATGAATGATGAAGAACTTCATATTATGAGTAATTGGTATGATAGGTCCCAAAAAACAGAACAGGAACAAATGCGGTATCTTAAAAATAAGTTTGATTTAGATAAAATCGTTGTTACCAAAGGTGCGAATGGTGCAGCGTTGTTGGATCATACAGGTTATCACGCGTCCAAAGGTTTTAAAGTGCAAGTCGTAGATACGGTTGGGAGTGGCGATGCGTTTTTAGCAGGTTTTTTAAAAAGTTTCTATTTTGACCATGCGACTCCACAAGCAGCTTTGCGCTTTGCTTGCGCCCTTGGTGCTTTAGTTGCGACCCATAAAGGAGCAAATCCGATTCTAAATCAATCACATATACATCAAATTTTTAAACAAAATGAAGAATAATAAACTCTTACTTTGGTCGCTCACCGTTGCTTTATGCGGACTTTTGTTCGGATTAGACACGGCAGTTATTTCGGGCGCGGAGCAAAAAATCCAAAAACTTTGGAATTTGTCGCCTGGATTACACGGACTTGCGATTGCGATGGCATTGTACGGAACGGTGTTTGGCTCCATGTTTGGCGGCTGGTTTGCAGATTTATTGGGTCGGAAACGCGCTCTTTTCTGGGTCGGTTTTGGCTTTTTTGTTTCGTCAGTCGGCTCTGCAGTCGCACAAGACGTTTATACCTTCATGTTATTCCGCTTATTGGGCGGCTTATGTATTGGCGCATCATCTGTGGTTGCCCCCATTTATATATCCGAAATTGCTCCTGCGAAATCACGCGGTTTTTTGGTTGCCTTATTCCAATTCAACATCGTTTTTGGGATTATGGCTGCCTATATTTCAAACTATTTATTTCAAAATACAGGTTCAGAAGATGCATGGCGGTGGATGTTAGGAATTGTCGGGATTCCGTCTTTGATTTTCACAATTTTGACCTTATTGATTTCCGAAAGTCCGCGCTGGTTGGCATTGGTGAAATGCGATAACGCTGCTGCAAAAGTCGTGTTAGACGAAATTGACCCTGCTACTTCCAACGAAACATTGAAATCTATCTTAGAATCGCAAGCCTCCACTAAAAACCAACCTACGATTTCCTTTTTTTCAGGCAAATACAATTTACCTATTTTATTATCTTTTTTATTGGCATTTTTCAATCAAGCCTCTGGTATTAATGCCGTTATATATTACGCACCGCGCATATTTGAATCAACAGGCTTGGGCGCATCCACTGCTTTACTTTCGACCGCAGGGATTGGTTTAATCAACCTTATATTCACCATGGTAGGCGTTTCGATGATTGATAAATTAGGTCGGCGCGTGCTAATGTACATTGGTTCCATTGGTTATATCGTATCTTTGGCACTCATAGCAAGAGCTTTTTATACCGATTCGTTTACAGGAATGACGATTTTTGTATTTATGTTTATCGCATCACACGCAATTGGACAAGGTGCGGTCATTTGGGTTTTCTTTTCAGAAATCTTTCCAAATGAAGTGCGGGCGAGTGGACAAGCCTTTGGTTGTTTTGTACACTGGGTTTTTGCGGCGATTATCACGAATGTCTTCCCGATTTTCTCAGCAAAATTGGGTGGCGGTCCCATCTTTTTATTTTTCTCGGTGATGATGATTTTACAATTACTCTATGTTCGCTTTATGATGCCTGAAACAAAAGGTGTTGCGTTAGAAGACATGTAAACGAGATTTCATTAAGGCATACAACTTATTCATTATTATGGATTTACAAATAAATTATATCCAACATATTGGCATCCCCGTTACGAATATAACGGTTTCAGAAGCCTTTTATGAGCGATTGGGTTTTAAAAACGTCATGGCTTCCACTTTTGAGCATGGGGGCGAGCAAGGCGGCATTGTGGCAATGATGAAAAGGGATGATATGATTGTAGAACTCTATCAAATGCCTAAAAAGCAATTAGCCCAAATCCGCAAACGCAAAGATGGATCTATTGACCACCTTGCTTTTGACGTATCGGATATAGAAGCTACTTATAATTTATTGAAAACCAATGGTTTCCAAATTTTAGAAGCGGCTCCTGTTTTTTTAGCTTTTTGGGAAAAGGGCTGCAAATATTTCAATATATTGGGCCCTGATGGCGAAAGATTAGAATTTAATCAAATATTGTAATAAAGCATAACTCGCCGCAAGTTACCGCAAGTTTCAAACTTGCGGTAACTTGCGCTTTATAATTTTTTGTATTTGAGACATATAACATGATATTTTCATCGAAATGGCGCATTAATTTTAAATTAATGCGTCATTAAAGGTTTTCTATTTACTTTAAAATAAAAATTAATGTGAAATAAGCGGAAAATCATTAAAATTATTCCTAAATTCCGTAAAATCAATACCTGAACACATTACTTTATCATTTTGAAATGAAAAATAAAGCATCAAACTCCTGTTTTTTTTATAAACAGAGCCAATATTAGATACACTATGCAAATCATCTAATCTCTGGCGCGGAATAATCAGTTTATCTGACCAATCGCCATTTCGACAGATAATAAAAACATAGTAAATTTCAGGGTCAGTTGAAGTTGCTACTTGGTCAAGTGGTAAATTAAATTGTACACTATAACCATTTTCACGCTCAACTGCATGAGATGTTTTTACTTGAATGCGGCTAAAAAAGCCTTTTTTGTCATCTACAACAAAAATATCATCACCAATGTCAACTTCTGGTGTTGCTACATTCCAGCCGCGCATCAAAAAAAAAGACATTGCTGCCATTTGCCCACCTTTACCCAAGTAAAGGTTGAATGTTCTGCCCATGTTGATTTTGTTTTAAAGTTAACTCAATCGTATAAGTTACAATTTTTTCAGGTGTCTTGACAAAATCAATTCGTTCTATTTTCTTTAAATCACTTTGATTTGCTAATCCAAGCAAGGCAGGGAAAATATAATTCTCCAAATGTGGATGATACTCTGCAAAATTAGTACGAAAATCGTATTCCACAAATAATCCTTTGGCTGGCTGTGCATCGGGAAATAAAGTTTTAACAGCTTTATAACTGCCAATACTCAAATTAAAACGCATCCCATTTCCTTGAATGCCATAATGAATGATTATTTTTTCCATTTTCATCTATTTTTTGAATTATTTAAAATAAATACAGCTTTCTATTATTTCAATTAATAATATGAAAATTGTCGCTTTCAAAATACTAAGTTAAACAACGCCATCCAGAAAACAAATCTATCAACTTCAAGACAAAGATAATTACTTCTTTATATTTTACAAAAAAATTATTCAAATAATTTGTTTTAAAATATAAAAAATACTTAAAGTATATTACTTTATGCTCCCAATGCAGCTTTATACGTTTTCAAACAGCGTTCTCGCGCCATCGTATGCTCTACAATCGGTTTTGGATACACATTTGTACCCCATTCTGGAATCCATTGTCGAATATAGACTGCATTTTTATCAAATTTTTCGTGTTGGCTTGTCGGATTGAAGATGCGGAAATAGGGTGCGGCATCGGTTCCACAACCTGCTGCCCATTGCCAACCACCGTTATTACTCGCTAAATCATAATCTAATAATTTTTGCGCAAAATATAATTCGCCCAAACGCCAATCTATCAACAAATGTTTGGTCAAAAAACTCGCTACCACCATGCGCACCCGATTATGCATATAGCCTGTTGCATTTAATTCGCGCATGCCTGCATCCACCAAAGGATAACCTGTTTTGCCCGCACACCATTTTTCAAAATGGGCATCATCATTCAACCATGCTATTTTATCATAAGCGGGTCGAAACGCGCCTTGCACCACCTGCGGAAAATGATATAAAATAGCAGCATAAAAATCTCGCCAAATCAATTCATTCAGATATATCTCATTGATTTTCAACGCATTCAAGGCTTTTGCTCGAATGCTAATCGTCCCAAATCGAAAATGAATGCCCAATTTTGAAGTGCCATTCAACGCGGGAAAATCTCGATTTTTGTCATAATTTTTAATCAAACCGCGTGTCACCGTTTTAGGTGGGAAGGAAAGGTTGCTTTTTTGAAAACCAATCTGCTCCAAAGTCGGCATTTCAAGTGGAGTGGTTTTGATAAAATGTTGGAAATATTTTTCAGTAGGGTAGGGGTTTAAATAAAACGAAATCGATTCACCTTGATATTCGGCAAATTGAGTTTCTAATTTGGCTTTCCATTTTTTAGAATAAGGCGTGAAAATCGTGTAAGGTTTGCCATCATCTTTGACAATTTCCTCTTTTTCAAAAATCACATGGTCTTTAAATGTTTTAAAATCAATTGAATAGGATTGTAATAATTGTTTAATGCTTTCATCTCGCGTTTGCGCATATGGTTCATAATCATGATTCGTATAAACGGTATCAATAACATAATCATCCAATAATTGTTGCCAAATTTGCTTCGGTGCGCCATGTAAAACACATAATGTACTGCCAAGTGATTCTAATTCAAACTTTAATTCGGTTAAAGTTTGATGAATAAAATCGACACGGGCATCTGCGCGGTCTTCCAATTTATCTAAAATCTGAGTATCCAAAATAAAAATGGGCAAAACAGGATATTTTCCCTTCAAAGCATGGTACAAACCTGCATTATCTTGCAAACGCAAATCGCGGCGAAACCAAAAAATATTAATTTTATCAATCATGATTTTTATTTTATAACGACAAAGGTATTTTTGCGATACAATGGGAACACAGATAACGCAGATTGGGCGAATTTTCACGGATTTTTTTTGAATTTTCACTAATTTTGCACAGAATTTCAAAAAAAATCCGCGCTCACCCGCTCAATCCGCGTCATCCGCGTTCCAATTGTACCCAAAACCACCAACTACTAAACTTGTCGTTAAAAACATCAAAACAGTATTTCGGTTCATCAAAACTTTGATTAAATTCGCCCTTCTTCTTTTTTGTTTTTTTATAAATCATTGATAATCAATAGTATTTCAAAATATAGAATCGTTATGAGTTCAAAATCAGCTTGGTATTTTTCAATTTTGTTTCTCTTTTTTGCCTCTTTTTATGGCTATCCGAAATGGTCAAAACCCAATACAGAAGCCACTTTAAGTTGGGATGTATCGGGTTATTACTATTATTTGCCCGCGTTTTTCATTTACAAAGACCCAAAACAATTGCGTTTTAAAGAAGATATTCAACAAAAATATAATCCTTCAAGCAGTTTATATCAAGCCTTCAAAGAGGAAAAATCGGGCAATTATGTGATGAAATATTCGGCAGGACAGGCTGTTTTGTACGCACCTGCGTTCTTTTTAGCACATTTTGTTGCAAAAATGTTTGGTTTTTCGGCAGATGGCTTTTCATTGCCTTACCAATTTGCGATTCAACTTTGGAGTGTTTTAATCGCTTTTTTAGGATTATACTACTTGCGTAAAACGCTTTTGAAATTAAAATTTGCAGATACGATAGTTGCCATGATTTTAATCCTATATGTTTTAGGAACGAATTATTTAAATTATGCAGCGATTGATTGCGCGATGTCGCACAACTATTTGTTTACATTATACAGTTTATTATTGTGGGAAACCATTCATTTTTATGAAAATGCACCTTCGATAGGACGCGGATTGCGGATTGGTGTAATCATTGGTTTGGCAATGTTGACCCGTCCTACTGAAATTATTGCTGCCATCATTCCGCTTTTATGGAACGTTTTTGATTATAATAGTTTGAAAAACAGGTTATTATTTATAATTGAAAATTTTAAAATAATAATTATTACAACTTTAATTGGCGGTATAATTGGTTCGATTCAATTATTTTATTGGAAATACATTACAGGCAGTTGGTTGGTTTATAGTTATGGAAACCAAACATTTAGTTGGTTAAAGCCGCATCTTTTGGATGGATTGGTTAGTGCTAAAAAAGGATGGTTGGTTTATACGCCGATGATGATTTTTCCCTTGATTGGGTTTTATTTTTTATATCGAAACCGAAAATCATGGTTTTTAGCAACCGCATTATTCTTGTTTTGTTTCATATGGATAGCGTTTGCATGGGATATTTGGTGGTACGGCGGCTCGCTCGGACAACGGCAAATGGTACAATCCTACCCCATTTTGGCAATTCCATTAGCAGCTTTTTTGGAAGCAACAATTCACAAAAAAAGTTTTAAAATATTGGCAATTCCAATCGCAATACTTGGAATTTACCTCAATGTATGGTGGCATTATCAGGCACATGGAGGCGGATTATTTGATTCAGAAGGGATGACTCGGCAATTTTTATGGCGCGTTTTGGGGCGTTATGACGTGCCGATTGAAGCGCAAAAATTATTAGATAACAAATATGATTTTAATATGCCCGCAAATGCAACGTTGATTTACAGCAATGATTTTGAAAAAGATACGACCCAAAATATTGATAAACAAAATATTATCAATGGGAAACAATCTATATTTGTGGATAAAGACCATCAATTCATGCCCGATATTTTGATACCATTCCAATCCAATGGCAAAGATAAAATTCGAGCAACGGCTATTTTTAGAACGATGGCAAAAGAATGGGATGTTTGGAAAATGGCGCAATTTCGCATGGTTTTTCAAAAAGATGGCATTACGTTAAAAGATAATTCGATTAGAATCCAGCGCGTTTTGAATGGCGGCGAAACTAAAACAATTTGGTTAGATGCCAAGATTCCAACTGGAACGAATCGCATTATCGTGAAACTTTGGAATGCAGACGGCAATCAAAAAATCGTAATGGATGATTTAAAAATCACGGTTTTTGAATGAAAAATAAAAGTTTGGATGTTGGATTTTCGAGCTACCTTTGCGTTCCAATTCATTATTAATCAAATTGTTATGTCAGGTAGTACGTTTGGACAGATTTTTAAAATCACCACTTTTGGCGAATCGCATGGTCGCGCTGTTGGCGTGACGATAGACGGTTGCCCTGCGAATCTTGCCGTCAACGAATCGTTTATCCAAGCCGAACTCGACCGTCGGCGACCAGGACAATCGAAAATTGTGACGCAGCGCGATGAATCCGATACGGTACAAATTTTGTCGGGTCTTTTTGAGGGCAAAACCACTGGACAACCGATTGCGATGGTTATTTTCAATGAAGACCAGCGTTCTAAGGATTATGCTCATATTGCAGATAAATATCGTCCGTCTCATGCGGATTTTACGTATCAAGCGAAATATGGGATTCGGGATTATCGCGGCGGCGGGCGTTCTTCGGCACGAGAGACTGCTGCAAGGGTTGCGGCGGGCGCGATTGCCAAATTGCTATTAGCGAAAGCAGGGATTGAAATCAATGCCTATGTTTCACAAGTAGGTGATATTCAATTAGATAAAGATTATAAAAAATTTGATTTTAGAAATATTGAAGCAACGCCAGTTCGTTGTCCCGACCTTGAAACGGCTGAAAAAATGATTCAGTTAATTCAATCGGTTAAAAAAGCGGGCGATACGATTGGCGGCGTGACGACTTGTGTGGTGACGGGCTGCCCTGTCGGTTTGGGCGAACCTGCCTTTGATAAACTGCATGCGGATTTGGGCAAAGCGATTTTGAGCATCAATGCGTGCAAGGGTTTTGAATATGGCAGTGGTTTTGAAGGGGTGACGATGCGCGGCAGTCAACACAATGACCCTTTTTTTACGGAAAATGGGGTTATTAAAACAAAAAGTAATTTTTCGGGCGGTATTCAAGGCGGCATTAGCAACGCGATGGATATTTATTTTCGGGCTGCGTTTAAGCCTGTTGCGACGATTATTCATGCGCAAGCCTCTGTGAATCAAGCGGGTGAGGTGGTGGAAGTCGTCGGGCGCGGGCGACATGACCCTTGTGTATTGCCGCGTGCTGTGCCGATTGTGGAGGCGATGACCGCTTTGGTTTTAGCCGATCATTGGTTGCGATTGCGGACAGCACAAGTATAATTCAAATTCAATAAAACCTACATTTAAAGCTATTCTTGATTCGTATATGACTGAAACTCAAGAGATTAAGGAAGTTAAGACGATAGTTCATCGAGATATAAGTTGGCTATCGTTCAATTACAGGGTTTTGCAGGAAGCAAAAGACCCTGCTGTTCCTCTGTTGGAACGTGTTAAATTTTTGGCTATTTATTCTTCCAATTTGGATGAATTTTATCGGGTGCGGGTTGCGCAACACCGCAATTTGGTTCGCATTGGCAAGAAAACCAAACGCGAATTGGATTATAAACCCAAAGAATTGTTGAAAGAAATTCATAAAATTGTTAATAAACAACAAGAAGAATTTAGTGAAATTTTCGATACGCAAATTATTCCCGCGCTTCGAGATAATCATATTCATATTATTCGCCGTTTGGATATGACTCAAGAACAAGAGTCGTTTGTAGAGAATTATTTTCAAGATAAATTATTGCCCTTTGTGCAACCTGTTTTGTTAGTAAGGAATAAAATTCGGATTTTTCTAAATACAGGTGCTTTATATTTGGGTATTGCGCTGAGTACCAAAGAACGTCCTACGGCTCCAACGGAATATGCGATTATTAAAATCCCATCTGATTATTTGCCGCGTTTTGTAGAATTGCCTTCGCAAAAGGGCAGACATGAGTTAATTTTATTAGATGATATTGTGAGACACAGTGCGAGTTGGATGTTTCCGGGCTATACGATTGAAGATACATATTCGATAAAATTGACACGCGATGCTGATTTATACATTGATGATGAATTTTCGGGCGATTTGATTCAAAAAATCAAGGCAAGTCTTCAAAAACGAAATGTGGGACCCGCTTCTCGTTTCGTGCATGACCGAACCATGCCGCGCCATTTTTTGGATTATTTGTCAGATATGTTTGGTTTGGAAAAATACGACATTCATCCAGAAGGGCGTTATCATAATAATTTTGATTTTTTCAAATTCCCTGATTTTGGCATTCGGGCTTTGAAATATCCGCCTTTGCCGCCTTTACCGTTTCGTCCGTTGGAAAATGCGCCTGATTTTTTCAAAACGATTGCGGAAAAAGATAGAATGATTCATTTTCCGTATCATAGTTATGAATCAGTGGTTCGTTTTTTTGAAGAAGCGGCAACAGACCCTGGTGTAACGCATTTGAAAATTGTTCAATATCGAGTGGCGCGAAAGTCGCGCATCATGCAAGCGTTGATGACTGCGGTGCGTAAAGGCAAGCAAGTGACCGTTTTTATTGAAGTAAAAGCGCGTTTTGATGAAGAAGCCAATCTAAAATGGGGTGAAACGTTGCAAGCGGCGGGTGTGACGGTGCATTATAGTATGCCTGGTATCAAGGTGCATTCTAAATTAGCCATGATTCGGCGGGTTGAAAAGGTGAATGATGTGGAGCGGGTGCGCCGATATGCGTACCTAAGTACAGGCAATTTCCATGAAGATACGGCAAAAGTGTATAGCGATTTCGGACTTTTCACCGCAGATGAGCGTTTGACGGAGGAAATGAGCCGTGTTTTTGCATTTTTGGAGAATCCAACGAAGAAGCCTAATCGCAAGTTTAAACATTTATTAGTGGGTCAATTCAACTTGCGGGATGGTTTGGAAGAGAAAATTGACCGCGAAATTAAATGGGCAAAACAAGGCAAACCTGCGCGTATCATATTGAAAATGAATAGTTTAGAAGACAATGCAATGGTTGAAAAGCTGCATAAGGCTTCTAATGCGGGGGTTGAAATTCGGATGATTATTCGGGGCATTTGCACGATGATACCGAATGTGCCGCAATGGAGTGAAAATATTCAAATTCATAGTATTGTAGATAGGTTTTTAGAACACGCACGCGTTTTTATGTTTTATAATGAAGGCGCGGAAGAAATTTATTTATCGTCTGCGGATTTCATGTATCGCAATTTGAGTGCGCGCATTGAAACAACTTTTCCTGTTTATGACGAAGATGCTAAAAACTTGATTCGACAAGTCATTGATTTTCAATGGAATGACAATATAAAATCACGCTATGTGAATGGACAACAAGATAATTTATATGTGCGAAATGAAAATCCATTAGCGATTCGGGCGCAAAATGAGACGTATTTTTATTTGAAAAACATGCAATCTTTATAGTGTTTTCCTAAATGATTTGTAAATCCATGCGAGCATAACTTGCGTCAAGTTTTAAACTTGACGCAAGTATATTTTCACTCCTTAATTCCTAATTCAAATCAAAAATCCGTTTTCAAAATCTTAAATGTTTTTTTACGCTTATTTTCGACTTCCAAACAAACAAAATACATCCCTTTTTGCCAATTTGTTGCATCAAAAGAAGGTTCTTGATTATCGCCTTTCTGCCATGTTTGCTCAAAAACCAACACGCCTAACGCATTATAGACATGCACCATTCGTTTTTTATCGGAATCAGGTATGGTGATTTTAAAAATATGATTCCCATAACTCGGTGAAACAGCGTAAGTTACACTATCCATAGGTGGCACGATTGGTTTTTCATGGCTAATCGACACTTGATGAAAAGATAAAATGCCAACACTCATTTCATTCACAATCCAATCATTGCGCCTATCGACATGACTCAAATAACTTAATGTTTTGACTCCTGTTGAATCGCCCGAAAAGGTCAATTTGACTTGATTGCCTGATACTTTTGAATCCGTGATTTCCACATTCCCGCCTTGACAGAAAAAATCTTTCCAAGGCGCACCGATACTTTGCAAATTTCCAGTGACGTTTTTCAATTGAATTGTGATTTCATTCCGATTAGAAAACCATATTTTATCGACATTGGGCGCGGTTCGATTCGTAATTGGCTGTTTGTATAAACGCGCCGCCATCAACCGATACATCCGCCTACCCAAAGAATCATACCCATTGTGATAGGTAAAATGGCAACCATCACTTTGTGCATTATTGGTACTCATAATATCTAAATCATTGATTTCTTCGGATAATTGGCGTTCTGCCTCCATAATATTGGGTTGCGTATGCGTACAAGAGCGATACCGAATTTGAAACATTAAAATCCGCGCTGTGCTAAAATCCCGTTTCCAATCGGCATATAATTCTTTAAATTGCCTTTTATAATCTGCTGTTGAGGTTTCCCAACCATCCGATTCACCTTGCCACCAAATTAACGCATGTAAATTATTTTTAACTTCTGCGGCTTCGAGTCGCCGCAATACATCGTGATAATTATTCAGCGTTCCACCACCAAAATTTTTCAAAAAGACATTTTGTACTACGCCGCCCATCGCTTCATTGAAAAGAGCCACTGGCACTTTTTGGTCTTCAATCAGATTTCGAGCTAAATGCGGTGGCCACTTTCCGGGTTGCGTGTAATCAATCCGATTCCACCCAAATTGCGCCGTGTAAGACCGCAAAAACGGATGTTCATCTTCGGGTTCAATCGAACCAATACAATTGGATTGACCATTGACCAAAATCACATCGCCCGCAACCACTTTTTCGGCACGCCTCATTAAAATATAATTATTATCTTTTTTGCCATATAAACTGATTTGATAATCAATTAATTCCGCTTTTATCGCTATCGGAAATTCAAAATGATAGGTATCTTGGTTATAGTTAATAGGCACTATTTTTTCAAAAAAAATCGAATCACCGCGTTGTATTAATAGGCGCAAAGTTGAAATCGTAGAACTTCTATGCAAATCGCCTGTTATGATGTAAATACCTTTGTTCGTCTCAAGATTGCGCGGCAGTAATTGCATATTTTTAGGGAAATGCAAAATCGTTACTCCAGCTTGCGCAAGCAGTTCACTACTCCAAAAAAAAGAAACGAACACTAAAATTTTCAAATGCCAGTGGCTCATAGATGTTTGTTATTGAGGGATATGAAGTGAATGTTAATTGAACTTGGGCGCAAATGTAAGCTAAATTCTAATTCGTACTTTTTTTCAGTGCATTTTTGACAAAAAAATGACAAAGGTTAAAAAACAAATGCTTTGAATTAAAATATGTATTCGCAATAGGGTTAAATTTTTGTTAAGCAAGTTTGAAAAATGGGAAATCTACCCCCATTTTTGCATCTTTTGGATACGAATGCTTCATGATAGGGAAATAAATATGTTTATAAAATCCATTTTTGGAACATTTCGTGCCAGTTAAACCATTACCTTTGACTGTTTTGAATCATGGCAGGTTCAAAACCTCCTAAAAAAATATAGGTTATGAAAAAAGTTATTTTCGTTCTATCAACTATTTTTCTCACGCTAAACCAACTGAATGCCCAAACTATGAATGATTATTCAAAAGAGTGGCTTGAAGTGGAAGGCTTTGATAATCAAGGACTTCCGAAATCTGCCTTAGAAAAAGTCGAGCGTTTATACGCCCGTGCTAAAGCCGATAAAAATCCGACGCAGATCATTAAAACATTGATTTTCAAGAGCAAATATAAATCGCAATTGGAAGAAGATGGTTTTGTCAAATCGGTTACAGAGCTTGAAGCGGAAACGACCAAAGCGGGTTTTCCAGAAAAACCATTGTTGCAATCCATGTTAGGCGAGTTGTACGCGGGCTATTTGGATGGCAATTATTGGCGGATGCAAGGGCGTTCCAAAGTGTCGGCAGATTTCAAAAATGAGGATATTCGCACTTGGGATGTTGCCAAATTAAATGAAAAGGCGAGTCAATATTATCGTGCATCGTTGGAAGATGAACGCACTAAAACATTGGCTGTCAAGAATTTAGATGCTATTACGACAGAAGGAACCGATGCTTTGCGCCCAACGGTTTATGATTTTTTGGCACATCGGGCGTTGGTTTTTTTGACCAATTCGCGCACTTATCTGAGTGAACCAGCTTACAAATTTTACCTTGACCAAAAAGAATGTTTCGCGCCTGCGGATGATTTTGTCAAAATTAAATTTGAAACCAAAGACGAACAATCCCAAAAATACCTTGCGATTCGATTGATGCAGGATATTTTGCGGCATCAGTTGAAAAATTCAGACCCGACTGCCTTGATTGATGCCGATTTGATTCGCTTGGATTTCTGTAAAGAAAACGCGGTTATCGAAGGCAAAGAGGAGGCTTATTTGAATGCTTTAGAGTTTTTGCAAAAACAATATGTGGATAAACCTGCTTTTGTCGAAATTTCATTGCGCATTGCGCGGCATTATCAAGGTAAATCGGATAGTTACCAACAAGGGAATCCGAATGACCCGTTTAAAAATCATTTAAAAAAAGCAAAAGAAATTTGCGAAAAAGGGGTTCAGAAATATCCAAAGGCACACGGCTCGAATGAATGTCGGGGTTTGATTCAAGAGATTACAGCACGGCATTTCGATTTGGCAACCGAACAAGTCAACGCGCCAAACAAACCGATTCTTGCTTTATTGCGTTTTAAAAATGCTTCAAAATTTTATTTTAAAACGGTTCGATATTATGACCGCAGTGAGCAACAGCATTTTCAAGATGATAATCAACGACTTGCATATTACAATAGTTTGCCTTATTTGAAAAAAGGGGAACAAGCATTGCCTGATGAAGGTGATTTTAGAGGGCATACGACCGAATTTAAAATTGACGCATTACCGTATGGTCATTTTTTGATTATGGTTTCTGATAATCCATCTTTTTCTAATATGGAAGGTGGAAAAGTACATTATACGTTTACCAATGTGTCGGATATGGCTTATTGGCATCGGAACAATAATGTAAAAAATGAATTTGTTATCACCGACCGAACCACAGGCGAACCGTTGAAAGGGGTGACGGCAGAATTTTGGTCGGATGAGTATGATTATACGACTCGGCAGAATAAAAACGTGAAAATTGGTTCCGATGTGAGCGATGAACGCGGTTTTGTGTTGCCATCGTTGAAAGGTGGGCGCAATCATTATTTTCGGTTGAAATTGATTCGCGGCGAAGATACGTTGTTAACAGGCGATGGTTATTCGGATTATTTTTACAAAAATGACCGTACAAAGGTTCGACATACGCATTTTTTTACAGATAGAGCGATTTATCGTCCTGGTCAGACCGTGCATTTTAAAGCGATTGTGTTGGAAACCGACGCTGACAAAGCAACTCGTATTTTGAAAAAAGAAGCTATAACGGTGACGTTTTTTGATGTCAATCATCAAAAAGTGAGTGAATTATTGTTAAAAACCAATGATTTTGGAACGGTTCAAGGCACTTTTGTTGCGCCGACAGGTGGTTTGACAGGGCGCATGAGTTTACATGCCAATGTGGGCGAATCGCAACATCCAATCAGGGTGGAGGAATATAAACGTCCAAAATTTGATACAAAATTCAATCCAATTGAAGGGACTTTTGTGTTGAATGACGAGGTAAAAGTCAAAGGTTCGGCGAAAGCCTACGCGGGTTCTAATGTGGATGGGGCAAAAGTCAAGTTTCGAGTGGTGCGCAATGTTCGGTATCCGTATTGGGGTTGCGGCTGGGGTTGGTGGAGACCTGTGCCGACTGGTTCGGCGCAAGAAATCGTTTTTGGCGAGACGGTGACGGATGCTGAAGGCAATTTTGAAATTAAATTCAAGGCTTTGCCCGATAGAAGCGTCGATAAATCAACCAAACCAGAGTTTACATATACCGTTTATGCTGATGTGACCGATATTACGGGCGAAACACATGCGACGGAAACGTCGGTTTCGGTGGGTTCGATTGCATTGCGGGCGGATATTCAAGTGCCTGAAGTGTTGAATCGCAAACAATTTAAACCCTTTGCGATTACAACCACGAATTTGAATGGCGTTTTTGAACGTTCCAAAGGAAAAATTACGATTGATTGGGTCACTGCGCCGAATCATAATTACATAACGCGTTTTTGGGAAAAACCAGATACGTATT
>JBDLWG010000532.1:0-2602 GCA_039804385.1 Bacteroidota bacterium | reverse complement strand
CGATTGGTGGATGATTCTGAACTGACCTTTTACAAAGAAAATTATGGCAAAACGATTTTGTGTGCCTATGCGCGTATCAATGGTTGGGCAGTTGGGATTGTGGCAAATCAACGGTTGGTAACGAAGACGGCAAAAGGCGAAATGCAATTTGGCGGGGTGATTTACAGTGATTCGGCGGATAAAGCGGCACGTTTTGTGATGAATTGTAATCAAAAACGCATTCCATTGGTCTTTTTGCAGGATGTAACGGGTTTTATGGTGGGTTCTCGTTCCGAACATGGTGGAATTATCAAGGATGGGGCGAAAATGGTGAACGCTGTGGCGAATGCGACCGTTCCTAAAATTACGATTGTGGTAGGCAATTCTTATGGGGCAGGCAATTATGCCATGTGCGGAAAAGCGTATGACCCGCGTTTAATTGTTGCTTGGCCCAATGCCAAAATCGCCGTTATGGGCGGTGCGCAAGCTGCAAAAGTATTGTTACAAATCCAAATGGCGAGTATGAAGGCAAAAGGAATTGCGCCGAATCCAGAAGAAGAATTAAAATTATATAATACGATTAAAGAGCAATATGACCAGCAAACCACTCCGCAATATGCCGCAGCGCGGTTGTGGGTGGATGCGATTATTGACCCGATAGAAACTCGAAAAGTGATTTCAATGGGCATCGAAGCGGCAAATCATGCGCCAATGGAAGATTTTCGAGTAGGTATCATTCAAACTTAAGGCTTAAAATCCAATATTTGTGTTAAATTTTTCTTAAAAACGTTGGTAATACAACCTTCAATTGTACCAGAAGCACAAGGCAAGTCGTTTTTGAAACGGTTTGCCTCTTTTTTTACCGAAAAAAAAGTACTGTTTTCCCGTAAAATTGTATTTTTGTATTCATTTAAAATAAACGTTACATGATGATGAAAACAAATGGTCTTATCGCTCTTTTGAGCCTCTCTTTTGCTAACAATCTGTTGGCGCAAGAAGCGAGCAAAGAAGCTCCTTTTACGATTCGCGGTAAATTGGACGGACTCGGAAATGGCAAGGTAATATGGTTTTACATGGATAAAACGCTGCCACAAGGTGCTTTCACGGATTCCACACAAGCAAAAGAGGATACTTTTGAGATTAAAGGCAAATTAAATACGCCTCTGCCTACTTTTTTTAGGCTTTCGGTTCGCAAAGAAGGTTGGGCGAAACCTGCAAAAACGGCTTTGCCGCCCAAAGGTTATGAGCTTTTTTTGACTTCGGGTGATGCTGTTGAAGTAGAGGGTGTTGTAAAAGACAACGAAATTATCAAAGCGCGGGCAAAAGGCAATGCGCATGTGGTCGATTGGGATCAATTGCGAGATGTCGTCGCGCCTGTGGAGGTGCAACTCGACCCTTTAATGACGCGTTTTCGGGAAGCGCGGGCGGTGAAAGGCGATGTTTCGAGTTTGGAAAAACCATTGGATTCGTTGCGCAATGTTTTAAAACAAAAATTGTTATTTTTCATCCATGAAAATCCTAAATCCTTGATTAGCGTCTATGAATTGCATAGTGTGAGTTCGATTTTGCCTGTCGATACCTTGATTCGGTATTACAATGAGTTGGATGAAAAGATGCAAACGGGTACGACTTATGGTCGAGATTTGTCCAAAGTGATTGAAATGAAAAAACGGACGCGTCCTGGCACCTTAGTTCAAGATTTTGCGCGCAATGATACGGCGGGTCAAATTGTCCGTTTAAGTGATTATCGCGGGCGATATGTGATTTTGGATTTTTGGGCGAGTTGGTGCAATCCGTGTCGAAAATCGCATCCGCGCATGTTGGAATTGTACAAAAAGTACAAAGATGCAGGCGTTGCATTTGATATTTTGGCAATTGCGAGTGAAGATACACGCGGCGCGTGGAAAAAAGCGATTCGAGAAGATAGCTTAACTTGGGCGCATGTGATTGATGATGAAAAAGATAGGGCTAAAAAACTGACCACTTTATTGGGCGTTCAAGCCTTGCCAACAAAGGTTTTTTTAGACCAACAAGGGAAAATTATTGCGATTATTACAGGCGATGAAAAGGCAGTAGAGCAAAAAATGATAGATTTATTTGAAAAACGAAATAATAAATAGATTGCGAATCGGAACGCAGATGACGAAGATTGGGCGGATGAGCTCGGATTTTTGATTAATATTTCCAAAATTTGAAAATATTAATCAAAAAATCCGCGCTTATTCGCCCAATCTGCGTTATCCGTATTCCAATAGTATCGCGTACCTCGTAAAGTATTTTAAAAAAAAACATAATAATTTTTTGTATTTCAAAACATAAATCTTATCTTTGCTTGGAGGAAAGACATCAATTAGAAGCACTTGGGGTGAATCATGAGGAATTGTTGAATCATTTCAGAGTTAGTGAGAAATATTTTGAAATTTGGCAAGGTAACGTTAACCGACATTTTAGAACTCCTACACGATAATCAACTTATGAAAAAGCGATTTATTATTTTAGCCATTGCTTTTATAGGAATCGTTTCGTGGCTATTCAGTTGCTCGAAAGAGCAACTGGATAGTTCTCCCAAAATAATTTGGGAAACGAGACTAACCTACAAAAATACCTTTTCATCCATGCCGCC
>JBDLWG010000531.1:0-8104 GCA_039804385.1 Bacteroidota bacterium | reverse complement strand
ATTGAACAAATTCATGCGCAACAAAGCATTTGCGTAGCGGTTGGCGCAGGTCATTTGGCAGGCAAAAAAGGCATTTTAAGGTTTTTGAAATTAAAAGGTTTTGATATACAACCCATTCATTGAAAATATACATATACACAGCAATTTCCGCTTTGGAAAAGTCGATACAATTGGAACGCGGATGACACAGATTGGGCGGATTTTCACGGATTTTTTCGATTAAATTGAAATTTTATTTTCAAAAAAAATAAAAAATAAAATAAAATTTTGTACAAAAATAAAAAAATCCGTGAAAATTCGCTCAATCCGCGTCATCCGCGTTCCAATTGTATCCCAAAACGATTGTACGTGAAGTATATCCAAAAAATCCACATTCAAATGATGACTTTTGAAACGTTACATCAACAAACAGATGCTATTTTATTAAAATGTATAAGTGGCAGTAATGCTTATGGTTTAGCTTTGCCGCATTCGGATATTGACCTCAAAGGCGTTTTCATATCGCCTTTAAACGAATATTATGGTTTGACTTATACCGAACAAGTGGCAAATCCATCGAATGATGAAGTTTATTATGAATTAGGTCGTTTTTTCGATTTATTATTGAAAAATAATCCTAATATTTTGGAATTATTGGCATCACCCGCAGATTGCATTCAATTCAAACACCCCATTTTAAAAAAAATCAAACCTGAATTGTTTTTATCCCGCAAGTGCAGCCAAACTTTTGCCCGATTTGCGTTTGCCCAAATCAAAAAAGCACGCGGTTTGAATAAAAAGATTGTCAATCCAATGAGCGAACAACGCAAATATGTTACAGATTTTTGTTATGTAACGCATGGCATGGGTTCGATGCCGCTAAACCGTTTTTTGGAAGAACGCGGTTGGCAACAAACGGATTGCGGTTTGGCAGTGGTGGAGCATTTTAAAGATACTTATGTGTTATTTCACAAATCACAACTATCTGATAATCAATATTTTAAAGGCGTTTGTTCGGGTGCAGATGCCAATGATGTGGTGTTAAGTTCGATTCCAAAAGGGATTCCGCCTTTGTGCCATTTGAATTTTAACAAAGATGGTTATTCCAAATATTGCAAAGATTGGTTGTCGTATTGGTCTTGGGTCGAAAATCGGAATGAAGCGCGGTATCAAAATATGATTCAACATGAAAAAAATTACGATGCTAAGAATATGATGCACGTTTTTCGATTGTTAAATATGGCGGAGGAGATTGCGAAAGAAGGTAAAATTCAAGTTAGAAGACCTGAACGCGATTTTTTATTAAAAATTCGGATTGGTGCATTTGAATATGAAGATTTAGTCGAAAAAGCGACCGAACAAGCCCAAAAAATATATGAATTATTTGAAAAATCAGACTTGCCAGACAGCCCTGATGAAGTAAAAGCGGGCAATTTATTAGTAGAGTTGCGCAAAAAGTATTATAATGTTTAATCTACACAAGAACCTTTGGAGGGTTTTGTAATAGGGTGGATGTACGGATTTCACGGATTGGCACCGATTAGTACGGATTTTTTAAAAAAAATCCGTACTAATCGGTGCCAATCCGTGAAATCCGTACATCCATCCTATCGCAAACCATCGTGCGTCAAGTATAAATGTGGATTTTTTAGACTACTAATAATTCGCGCCCATAATTCCCACCACAACATAGAAGTAAATCCAATATGCTTAAATTGGGTATAAATCCAACCATTTCCTCAAAAACTTGCTGATAACGCTCTTGCGATAAAGGTGTAATTTGTGGATGCACTTTATTTCTAAAATCCAGATACGTTACATCATCTATTTTCAAGATGTCATCAAACGGTATAAAATATTGTGTAGTCGTTTTTAAACTTATTTTATGCTGTAATTTTAACATTTTTAAACAATTTTCAAGAATCATCTCATTATAATCCCATAAAAAAGTAGTTTTTTGAACATAAAAAGTTTCAATAACATCTGCATAATGTTCCCAATACGGCGCATTACTGTATGCAGAACGAATCGTCCACCAATGTTGTTTTTGCCAATTTTGGTCGTAGGCAATCCGCGTTGAACGAATCGGTTGTTGTTGATTTTTGCCCTTTTGCAAAGGAATGGATAAGCGAAAGGAACCAGATGCCGTTGCAATTTCACATCGATTGCGATAGCTGCCTTTCTGATAATGCTCTTGTGCATCCAAATACGCGCCGCCATATTCCAATAATAATTGGAAATAAGCTATTGGAGGCAAATATTGTAAGGATAAAATTGGATAAGTCATTCTATTGTTCTAATAATAGAACGTTGGCAAGATTTGAAACCTTGCCAACGTTGCGATATGATAAAGACAAATAACCAAAAACAAGCTGAAAAGTTCAATTTAAAACCGCTTTTGAACACTCACACTGCCCCAAAACATAGATTTTCCACTTTTAAACTCTGGCGTTCGCACATGATACGTATAAGTCAAACCCCAACTGGAATAACTCAGCGCGTAGGTTAACGCCACATCGCCCACCAAACGGGTGATATTATCCACTTGAATATACTGCCTGCGCCGCGCCTGATTCAAAGAAATGCCTCCTTGCAACATCGCATTATCTCCAATAAAATATATATTAGGTTGAATAGCAAGTGAGTATTGAAATTTAGGATTGGAAGGAAGATCCATAAAAGGCAATCCAGCCTGTCGCATGCGATGAAAATGACCTACTTTTAAGCGAAATCCAATGCCGCCATTATTACTAATTGTCCCTGCATTCAAATCAGCAATCGCAATCGCTTCCATACTATTTCCATAATCAAATAATGGATATTCATAATTCAAACGAACATTCAACGCAATATCATTTGGAATCTGATTTTCCCAACCTTTTGGCATCTGTTTCCCACCGACTTGATGCGCAGTGTTTTGCAATTCCGCTTGCAAAGCTGCAGGCCCGATAACGCCCAATTGATATTCGGTCGTCAATTGCGCACCTGTGGTAGGCTGTTTGGAAATGCAAGTCATGCCCAGAGTCATCAAACCGCCATACGGATGTTCCTGATTATTGCGGTCGCGCTGCGCCTGCACCGTATCGGGCGAATACATCGCCATCCGAAAACTACTCCCATAATAATTGTCTGCATCGGGTGCGACTTGAAAAAAAAGAGTATTCCAAAAACGATTTTTTAAGCCATTTTTAGCAAAAAAATATTGAATAAAAATGCCTTGTGTGTAATACCTATCGGTACTTTGTTGCAGCACCCAAGCATCATTATCGTCTTGAATGTGCCAAAACTTAATTTTTTGAGCAATTGGTGTAGGACTTTCTGCATCGATGATTGTTTTGGTTAAAAAATAAGGCTTCTTAATTTCGGTAAATGCCAATATATTATTGGGCATTTTACATTCCATTTGGGCTTTCGTAATGGAGACGAAGCCTGTTAGCACTAACATTAAAAAAATTGAGCGTGTCATGTTTGAAAAAGAATGCGTTTGTTCTAAAAAATTTGGTTTGTTTTAATTCAGACTACAAAGATAAATTAAGCATATTGAAATTTAAAATAAAATTAATTTTTAATGTAAAAATAAGTTAAATAAGTTATAAGTTATTTAGGAGAATCACTTATATTAAAAACATACTAATCTTCCTAAAATTTTAAACCCTATTTATTGCCTATACGAGGGCAATAAATAGGGTTTGAAAGCTCGACCAAGTTGTTTTCGACCTTAAATATGCGAGTGCATATCCCCGATAATCATCCGTAAATCTGCTTCCCGCACTTCTTTTTGGCGGTCTGCCACTTCGATAAATCTTCTATATAACTCATCAATATTCCCATTCGGTTCAAAACCAATCTGTTGCAAACGGAATTTCAATGCCGCCCGACCACTTCTTGCAGTCAATACGATTTTGGATTCTGAAACACCTACCTCCACAGGGTCGATAATTTCATAAGTTTCCCGATGTTTGATAAAACCGTCTTGATGAATGCCCGATGAGTGCGCAAACGCATTCGCACCCACAATCGCCTTATTCGGCTGCACCATCATGCGCATCCGCGTTGAAACCAATTGACTCAATGGAAACAATTGTTGCGTTACAATATCCGTTTCAAAACCCATGTAAGCATGTTGTTTTAAAACCATAACCACTTCTTCTAAGGAAGTATTGCCCGCCCGTTCACCAATTCCATTAATGGTACATTCGACTTGACGCACTCCATTTTGAATGCCCGCAATCGAATTTGCAGTTGCAAGCCCCAAATCATTATGACAATGTGCCGATAAAATCGCTTTATCAATGTTGGGAACATTTTCCATTAAAAATTTAATTTTGTTACCATACTGCTCTGGCAAACAATATCCTGTTGTATCGGGAATATTAACAACGGTTGCACCTGCCTTGATAACCGCTTCGACCACTTTTGCCAAATATTCGTTATCAGTCCGCCCTGCATCTTCTGCATAAAACTCAACATCCTCTACATATCGTTTCGCATATTTGACGGCGCGAATCGCTCGTTCAATAATTTCTTCTCTTGTTGAATTAAATTTGAATTTTATATGAGAATCACTTGTTCCCAAGCCTGTATGAATACGCGGTCTTTTAGCATGCCGAATAGCGTTACCTGCCGAATCAATATCCGCTTCGACGGCGCGAGATAAAGCACAAACCGTCGCATATTTTACCGCTTTACAAACTGCCTCTACCGAACGAAAATCGCCAGGACTCGAAATCGGAAAACCTGCCTCAATCACATCTACGCCCAACTCGTCCAAAGCCAACGCAATTTCTACTTTTTCAGGCGTATTAAGTTTGCAACCAGGTACTTGTTCTCCGTCGCGTAAGGTTGTGTCGAAAATATAAATTTTTTTGTCTGACATGATGGATTGAAAATCAATTCAAAATTTTGTTAATGATTCTATTTTTGGAATTTTTATTTTTAGGATGACAACAATTCCGATTAAAATACTGTTTTTACAAAACACGATTTAAATAGGCTGTATTATCCAAAATATATTTACTTTTGATGAACACAAATGTATTATAAAGGTTTGCTTTATAGCGACTATTTTTGTGTGGATATACAACTTTCAAAGCCTATTTCGACAAACATAACTATTTGAAAATCAAATTTTTATCTAAAAATAGATTACGATGGCAACCCCACAAACGGATCATTTATTCCGCCTTATTAAGACCTTGACCAAAGCCGAAAAACGCAATTTTCGCCTCTATGTGACGCGAAATCAGAGTCAAAGTAATGAAGATTTAAAATTTATCCAACTCTTTGATGTGTTGGACAAACAAAAAGAATATCAAGAAGAATCCATTTTAAAAAAAGCTCCTGACCTCAAAAAAGAACAATTGAGCAATCTAAAAGCGCATTTGTATAAACAATTATTATCAAGCCTGCGCTTATTGCACAAACAAAATAATGCTGATATTGAGGTTAGAGAATATTTAGATTATGCTAAAATACTGTATAACAAAGGTTTATACATTCAAAGTTTACGTATTTTAGATAAAGCCAAAGGAATTGCGCAACCCTTACATCAGTATTTTTTGATGTTGGAAATTGTTGAATTTGAAAAACAAATTGAATCGCGCCACATCACCCGCAGTGGCGAGAATCGTGCGTTGATTCTCGCTGATGAGGCGACTCTATTGGTGCAACGCATTCAAAATATTAGCTTTATGAGTAACTTAGCCTTGCGAATGTATGGTTTTTATTTAGAATTTGGTCATGTGCGGCATCAAGAAGATTTGACGCGCATTGATACCTTTTTTAAAGCCAATCAACCCACTTTTCTTGAGTCAGAGATGCGTTTTTTTGAATTAGTGTATTGGTATCAATCGTTGGCTTGGTACGGCTATATTCAACAAGATTTGTTAAAATTCTATCGATATTGTTATAAATGGGTGGAATTATTTGAGCGCGAACCGAGTATGAAATGTTATGACACCTCTCTTTACTTGAAAGGGATTCACAATTTGTTAATATCACAATTTGTGACTTTAAATTACAATGGTTTTTGTAAAATATTGAATAGTACCGAATTATATGTTCTAAAACACAATGATACTTTTGATGAAAATACGCGAGCTACTGCTTTCCACCATTTATATACAGCTAAAATTAACAAACATTTTATGGAAGGCACGTTTACAGAAGGTTGTAAATTAGTACCCGAAATTGAAACCAAATTAGTAGAATTTTCAGAACAATTAGACCATCATCGCATTTTAGTTTTTTATTATAAAATCGCTTCTTTGTATTTTGGAAGTGGCAATTCCGATAAGGCAATTGACTATTTGAATAAAGTGATTCAATTCAAAGCGGGTAATCTGCGAACCGATATTCAATGTTTTGCCCGTTTACTGCATTTGATAGCGCATTTTGAACAAAAACATTATAGTTTATTGGAATATTTGATTAAATCGGTTTATCGGTTTATTTTGAAAAATCAAGATTTAAGTGGGATTATGGCAGAAATTTTAAAGTTTTTACGCCAATCGCTCTATTTAACACCACGAGAAGTGCGTCCTGCATTCACCAAATTAAAAACCGAATTAGAGAAATTAGCCGTACATCCTTTTGAGCAACGGTCTTTTTTGTACTTAGATATTTTGTCTTGGTTGGAAAGTAAGATTGATAATAAACCTGTGCAAGCCGTGATTCGCGCCAAGTTTTTGCAACGACAAGCTAAAAAAATGCATACATCTGTGAATCTTTAATCGTTGAAAAAATCATTTTTAACAAAAAATAGGTAAAATATAACTTTAAATCGCTGTCTAAGTAGTTGAAGTTAAAGAATCGACAAAAAAGAATGCTGACTAAAATGTTGATTTTCAAGGTATTATAACGTTTGGAGGGTTTAAAACCCTCCAAACGTTGTTGTCGATTCTTTAACATTAACCACTTATCGGATTTGAGCATTTTCACCTTTTTTTGAATCAAAATCCTATGAAAATTTGTGAAATCCGTTCATCTATCCTACCCTACCCCAATATCGTTTTTTTCCAAAAAATCAAGCATTACGATAGTAAACCACTTCATGTGCCTCTGTTATCATGGGCATTTCTAACGAGTGTTGCATATTCCAAAGGTGCTTTGCTGGAATATCTGTTTTTCGGCGTTCCAAGATATTTTCCATACTCGTCTCTATATAAACAATTTTATATTTGGGGCGATAAGCATAAAATTTCCGAATCAGTTTCATCCGCAAATCTGCTGTCAAATTCATCGCATTCCAAACAAAAGACTGTTTCGCCGCACTATATTCCTTTCCCATTTCGTAGGCTTTTTGAATCACATGCCCCTGCCCTCTCGTATCGCCATGCACCACCCCCATTTGTTGACGCAAATCATCCAAGCAAATCACGGGTAAATTCAACTTTTTAAGATAGGTATCTTTCCCACTTCCTGCAATCCCACACATTAAAACGAGTTCAAAATGCGTATCATCATAGATGTATTGAGGATAATCATGGCGTTCATAGAAAAATTTAAAACGGCTATGAGGATTAAAAAACACTTTTGGTTCAAAAAAGCATTCATTTTCCAAACATAATTCTTTAAAATATTCCAATCGTTCCAACAAATCATCGGGGTCGATGCAAATACGCCCTAATATGTCGGCATGGCAAAGCATCCAAGTCCACTCATTCGACACGCGGCAACTCGCTTCGATGACCGTTGCATTTGGATTATCCTTTTCCAAACTCCACAGAGGCATCCCATGCAAACGCACCAAAGCACAAATCGCTTCTCGGGTCTGCCGATCCAAATCCCAAAGCAGGTTACGAGTCCTTTTTTCGCCCACTTTCGCATGTTTTGGCGCAGAAATACGCCCATTTTCCACACAAGTTGTTGCAGGTTTGCCAATATCGTGAAACAATGCCGCTAACGTTAAGAGCTGTTGATGCTCCAAAGGCAATTTTAAATAAGCGGGCAATTGTTGCAATGCCTTAATCACCCATTGAGTATGAATTAAAACATTACCTTCTGCATGCCAATCGGGTTCCTGTGGACAATTTTCCATATCCTCTATCCACGATTGTTGATTCAAGAAATCCCAATCCAACGTATCATCCGCCTTAAAATATTGATTTATCATAAAAATAATTCG
>JBDLWG010000530.1:0-13081 GCA_039804385.1 Bacteroidota bacterium | reverse complement strand
CCTTATTGCAATTGAAAGGTGTGGGCGATTATACGGCGGCTGCCATTGCGTCGTTTGGATTCGACCTGCCTCATGCCGTTTTGGATGGCAATGTGTATCGCGTGTTGAGCCGTTTCTGTGGAATTGAAACGCCGATTGATGACCCAAAAGCGAAAACGGTTTTTTCAAAATTAGCGCACATTTTGTTGGACAAAGCGCAACCTGCGATTTACAATCAAGCCATTATGAATTTTGGAGCGATTCAATGTGTGCCGCAATCGCCTTCCTGCGGGATTTGCCCGATGAAAACCTATTGTTTTTCATTTCAACAACAGCAAGTCCACCTTTTTCCGATGAAATCGAAGAAAATTACTAAAAAACAACGCTTTTTCAACTTTTTGCTCTTTCGAGAAGGTGATTCTATTTGGATACAGCAACGCCGTGAAAAAGACATTTGGCAACAATTATATGCGTTGCCGATGATTGAAACCGATTGTTTATTGGAAACCGATGACGCATTCATAGAACATTTTGAAGCCCATTTTGAAACGGATTTACTTCAAATACCAATTCAAATCATTCAGAAATCGCTTGTTTTCAAACAAAAATTGAGTCATTTGCAGTTAATGATTCAATTTTGGGAAGTTCAAATGGATTTTACGGACTTAGCAAACAAAACGCATTGTTTCAAAATAAACCTTCGAGATTTAACACATTTTGCGTTTCCAAAAGTAATTTTAGATTATTTTAACGCTCACGACTTTTTCAAACAGATGTAATAGGTTTCAACGTAAAATTCAATTTTAGCACCTTTTTACATCGAATTTTTTCATTTAACAATTAATTTTAGCGGTAACTATCTTTTAAAAGGTACTTACCGCTAAATTTGAACCTTAAATTTGGCGGTAACTATGATTTTGAATACCTTTACCGCTAAATTTGAACCTCAAATTTGGCGGTAACTATGATTTTGAATACCTTTACCGCTAAATTTGAACCTCAAATTTAGCGGTAACTTATTTTAGAACCATTTTAGCATCAAAATCTTACAAAATGGCAGCAATTAATGGCATTATTGGGCGAAAACTTGAATTGGAAATTTTGGATACCGTTTTCAAAAGCGATAAATCTGAATTTGTAATTCTATATGGTCGTCGCCGAGTGGGTAAAACCTTTTTAATCAATCGGCGATTCGGGTCGCATTTCACGTTTCGGCTTGGCGGAGTCAAAAAAGTGCTAATGGAGCGCAAATTGACTTGATTATTGACCGAAATGATCGTGTTATCAACATTTGTGAGATGAAATTTTCCATCAAACCTTACACAATTACAAAATCTTATGCGGATAATTTACGGAACAAACTAACTACTTTCAGAACCGAAACAGGCACTGATAAAACCTTGTTTTTGACGCTCATCACAGCTTTTGGGCTTAAAGTGAACGATTATTCAAAACATTTAGTGAATGATGCTTTGACAATGGAAGCTCTTTTTGAATGAACTTTTCAGCAGGTGGATTTCAAAATTCATTGATTATCAATGTGTTTTAGAATCCACATGCTAAATATTTAAAAATCTTGTTCCAAATTATAAGCAATCAAATGGGTTTTGATTTCAATTCCGTCTATGATTTCAATGGCTTCTTTCACATGTGGATTTTTTACTTCGGATTCCACAAAGACCAAATAAATCGCCGTCGTTAAATTCAAATTATGGGCGTACCAAGCCAATTGCTTTTTGCCTTTTTTAAACTGAGTGATGTTACTAAATACTTTGGCTTCAATCACAAACTCTTGATTATCAACGTTTATCAACAAATCGGTTCGTCCCAAACCTGTATGTGCCTCCAAATAACTTTTGCCTTCCACAATCATTAAAAAGGCATTCAAAAACGTTTCAAAACTATAAACCAATGTCGCCTCTTTTAAAGTAATATAACGCCCTTTATCATTTTTTTCTCGAAAATAGCGAAAACGGCGACGCAAAGCATAGATTTTATACATCGAAATCACTTTGTCAATGTCAAAAACACCGTCTTCTGTGTAAAATTCTTCGACAATAATCGTACTTTGAATGCGCTCGCTTTCGCCATTGGTATAAGGATAAAAAGCACTATGAAGTACTTTCTGATATAACGGCACTCGAAAACCAACAGAACCATCCGATTCTCGTTTAATGATGCCATTAACATACAATGTTTTAATATCTTCTCGATAGATTTGAAACAAAATTTTGACATCTTTAAATAATAATTGTTCTACAAAACCACGATATTCCTCTGCTTTATTGACAATATTAGAAAGGTTTTTATCAATGGATTCTAATAAAAACCAGTTTTCGACTTCTAAATAATCATCATAACTTAAAACAGGTTTATTGGGATAATCATTTACCAATTTTTTGGCAAAAGCATTGACCAAACCAGGTTGATTTGCTGTAATAGCAGCAATTTTAGTTTTGACCTTGATTTCAAACAATTGTCCTGTTTCGCGCTCATGTTGATTGAATAATTCAAAAGTTTCTTCATCAGTGAAATAGGGAATCGGTAGATTTTCGGCAATATTAAAAGGGCTGGCATTGCTTTTTACAATCCCAACGATATTTATAACGCCCACTAAAATAACGGATTTTAAACAATGTTCCTGCCGTGAATGATAGAGGTTGCGCACACTGTGCAAGAAATCGCCTAAAAAGGCTTCATTGATGCCTTCTACTTCGTCAATGATTAAAACACATTTACCCGTTTTTATATTTTCAATCTCTTGAAAAAGACCATCTAATGTATTTGATTGAAATGTTATTTCCCATTGCTCCATTAAAGCGATTTTTAAACGATTTAAAAAACCGTCTAAATGAGCAATGCGAAAATTTTCAAAATTGATAAATGCAACCTTATAACCTTCCATACGCAATGCCTCTGCGAGGAAACGGAAGTAAGTACTCTTCCCTGTCTGACGCGGAGCCCAAATCGTAAAATAACGATTGGAATAAACCAATTTTTTGCCTTGTTGCACTAATTCAGTGCGCAGCAACGTATAATGCTCTTCTGGTATGTTGGGACCAGATGTATTAAATTCACGCATGATATGAGTTCGATTTTCAACAAAAGTATCTTTTTACATATACTTTACGCACGATGGTTTTGCGATAGAATGGATGTACGGATTTCACGGATTCGCACCGATTGGTACGGATTTTTTTTAAAATCCGTACCAATCGGTGCGAATCCGTGAAATCCGTACATCCATCCTATCGCAAAACCACCCAACGCAAAGTATAGCTTTTAACAATTGAAATTCAATTTGGTTGTTGCTTGACTCGAAAAGCATCTTTTTGAAATGAATACCCAAGTTTAAAACATTTCGGTTTTCCAATCCTCAATCGTCCGCTTTTGGTCGGAAAAGTTTACACCAATGCCCGTAATCGACTTGCCCGAAGCGCGATATTTATCCGCATAACTTACATCCCGAATTTGCTGTAAAGCAGCATCTGCCGTCTCCTTAAATTTAAATTCAAAAATAAAGACATCTGTATCCGTTTGAACCACAGCATCTGCGCGTCCGTGTGCGGAATGCACCTCACTCTGAATGAACGCTCCAAGATATTTAAAAATAATATGCACCAAACCATGATATAATCCTTCGGACGAATGTTTAAAGACTTCACTGGGCAATTCTGCCAAATACGCATTGAGAATTACCTTAACGCGAGGTAAACTTTTAGTTTCAAACGCATATTTCAAATCCTCCATCGTCATCCCCGAATGTGGATTTTGGGAGCGATGGGTTAATTTTAACATTAAAAATTCGTAGAAACAATCATGCACTTCTTTATTCGGAAAATCTAACCAATAATCTCCCGTAGAAGGATCTTTTTTTTGAACGGTCAGATAACCTGTTTGAAATAAAAGCAACGTAATATCAATATTTTCCAAATCATATTTGTCAAAAAAACTTGAATTGACTTTTGTATTTTTGACTAAAAAATCGCCATGTTTTTTCATCTGCTCCACCAAAAAAGTTGGTGTTGCAGTCGAAAACCAATAATTCCGAAATTCTCGATTTTCTAAAAAACTTAATACCCCAAATGGATTATAGACATGGGTTTCTCCATCCCAAGTATAGCCATCATACCAGCGTTTCAGCTGCGTTAATAACGCTTCCCGCGACATATTGAACTCATTTTCAATGATTTGTAAATAATCATCAAAATAAAATTCTAATTCTTGTTGCGTATAACCTGTCAAAGCTGCATACTTTTTATTTAAAGTAATATCAACTAAATGGTTTAAATCGGAAAAAACAGACACTTTCGTAAACTTGGAAATCCCTGTAATAAAGACAAATCTTACTATTTTATCCGCGTCTTTCAAGACCGAATAGAAATTTTTTAAAATTTTTCGATTGGCAATCGCTTGTTTAAGGTAATTATCTTCCAAATAATGAACAATTGGTTTATCATATTCGTCAATTAACAAAACAACCTGCCCCGCTTGTTGATGTACAGCATGTAGCAGTTCTCGAAATTGCATTTTGACCGTTTTTTTGGTCAAGACAATTTTTTTTTGTTCAGCAATCGAATGGAGTGCTTCCGAAATGGCGGCTGAGAGCCCTTCTTCTTGAAAATCCCATTCGGCAAACGAAATATGAACGACTGGGTTCTTCTTCGCCCAATCCCAATTGGGTTCCACCCAAAGGTCTTTGAACAAAATTTTATTGCCTTCAAAGAGTTCTTTAAAGACCGAAACCAATAATGATTTTCCAAAACGACGCGGGCGCGATAGAAAATAATATTTACCAGTCGTTACTAATTGGTGGACTAAACGGGTTTTATCCACATAAATACTATTTCGTTCTTTAAATTCAGATAATTCTTGAATACCAAGCGGTAAGTTTTTCATGGTAGTGGTTTTAATTCATAATTAAATTTTTATATCTTTTTTTGAATCATTCAACCCATCTAAACCAGATGAAGGTCTTTCTTGACGCAAAGATAACCAAAATTCCCTAATTTCTGATTCCAATAAACATACTGCATAACTTGACTGAATTAAATAAACTTTTTTCTCAAAAATTTATTTAGTTTGCGGAAAGTTCTTAATTTTGTCCAAGATTAGCGAATATTCGCTAAAAAATTTCAAGATGATGGATAAGCAATTATTTCATATAGCCCAAGTCAATGTTGCGCGTTACATTGCGCCGCCTGGAGACCCGATTTTGGATGATTTTGTCGCTCAAATCGAAGCAATCAATGCTTTAGCAGAAACAAGTCCTGGATTTGTATGGCGTTTGAAGTCGGAATACGATAATGATGCCCTTTCCTTGCGCCCTTTTGACGATGAACGGATTTTAGTCAACATGTCGGTTTGGAAAGATGTGGATAGTTTAAAACATTATGTGTATAAAACGGCTCATGCTGCCGTCATGCGAGACCGCAAAAAATGGTTTGAACGCATGCAAGAGCCTTCTATGGCAATTTGGTATATTCCAAAAGGACATATTCCAACGATAGCGGATATGAAAATTCGTTTGGCGCACATTCAGCAACAAGGCGTAAGTGAATTTGCATTTGATTTTAAAAATTTATTTTAATTTCATACCAAAATCATCCTTGATTCGGATAATTTTGGTATGAAAAAATTCCTATATCATTTATAATCAACTTTTTATGAATAAAAGAATTAAAAAAGTAGCCGTACTTGGCTCAGGATTGATGGGTTCAGGCATTGCGTGTCAACTCGCTAATATTGGTCTCAATGTACTCATGTTAGATATTGTGCCCTTCGACTTGACAGAAGAACAGAAAAAAAATCCTGTTTTACGGAATAAAATAGTAGCAGGTGCGTTAGATACTGCCTTGAAATCTAAACCCGCAGCACTATATGATAAAAATTTTGCACATCGTATCCAAATCGGCAATTTTGACGATGATATGCCTAAAATTGCGGATGCAGATTGGATTATTGAAGTGGTTGTCGAGCGGCTTGACATTAAGAAGCAAGTTTTTGAAAAAGTTGAAAAATACAGAAAGCCGGGTACTTTAATCACGTCAAACACGTCTGGCATTCCGATTCACATGATGGCGGAAGGCAGAAGTGAGGATTTTAGACGCAATTTCTGTGGAACGCACTTTTTCAATCCGCCGCGTTACATGCGTTTATTGGAAATCATTCCTACGCCTGAGACCGACCCGAAAATTATTGACTTTTTGATGGATTACGGAGATAGGTATCTCGGTAAACAAACGGTTTTGTGCAAAGATACGCCTGCGTTCATTGCAAATAGGGTAGGGGTGTATGCGATGGCGAAAATTTATCAATTGACAACTCAGATTGGGTTGCCGATTGAAGCGGTGGATGCTTTGACGGGACCCGCAATCGGTCGTCCGAAAACGGGAACCTTCCGTTTGGGCGATTTAGTGGGTCACGATACGGCGGCGAATGTCATCAAAGGGATTCGAGCGAATTGTCCGAAAGATGAACAAGCTGGTGCATTGGAAATTCCGAAATATTTGCAATTTTTGTTAGATAATAAATTTTTAGGTAATAAATCGGGTCAAGGTTTTTACAAAAAAACAGGTCAAAAAGATGCAAAAGGTAAACCAATTGTTTTAAGTTTGAATCTTGAAACCTTGGAATATGAATCTTCTGTTAGACCGAATTTGCCTTCTTTGAACCTTGCTAAACAAATTGAGGAGTTACCACAACGTGTAAGAGCATTGTTTAAAGCCGAAGATAAAGGCGGCGAGTTGATTCGGCGTTCTTTATCGGGCTTATTTGCCTATGTTTCTAATCGGATTCCTGAAATTTCAGACAATTTGTATAGTATTGATGATGCTTTGCGGACTGGTTTTGCTTGGGAAGTGGGGCCGTTTCAATATTGGGATATTATCGGTATTGAAAACGGTATCAAAGCCGCAGAAGCACAAGGCGAAATCGTGGGTGCATGGGTGAAAGAAATGGTTGCAGGCGGTTTTAAAACATTCTATATCGCTGAACATGGTGTTAAAAAATATTATGACCCGCGCACGAAGTCTTATCAACCTGTTGCAGGAACCGAACAATTCATTATTTTGGACAATCACCGCTATAAAAAACCCGTTTATGAAAATGCAGAATCGGTTTTACACGATATAGGGGATGGTGTTTTGTGTTTTGAATTTCGGAGCAAAGCCAATGCGATTGGGGAAGGCGTATTGCGCGGACTCAATGAATCCATTCAAATTGCGGAAGAACAAGGTTGGAAAGGTTTGGTCATTGGCAACAATGCAACGAATTTCACGGTCGGTGCCAATTTGATGATGGTGACGATGATGGCGTATGAACAAGAATGGGATGAATTGAATTTTGCGATTAACACATTCCAACAAACGGTAATGCGTTGTCGTTATTCGTCGATTCCAGTGGTTGCTGCGACGCAAGGTTATACATTTGGGGGCGGTTGTGAAACGATTATGCATTGTGATGCAGCCGTTTGTGCAGCAGAATCATATATCGGAATGGTGGAAGTCGGTGTTGGATTGATTCCGGGCGGTGGTGGAACGAAAGAATTTGCGTTGCGAGCGAGCGATTCTTTTTTTGACGGCGATGTTCAAATTCCAACATTGATTGAAAAATTCAAGACGATTGCGCAAGCCGCAGTGGGTACTTCTGCGCATGAAGCTTTTGGATTGGGCTATTTGCAACAGAAAAAAGATATAGTTATCGTCAATAAAGACCGAAATATTGCAGAAGCGAAGAAAAAAGTATTAGAATTGGCAGACCATTATGTGATGCCACAACGCCGCAAAGATGTGACCGTTTTAGGACGGACGGGTTTGAGTGCGTTGTATGTTGCAGCGCATAGTTTGAAATTAGGCGGTTATGCGACCGAACATGATATTAAAATTGCTAAGAAAATCGCTTTTGTGTTATGCGGTGGTGATTTGACAGGTACGCAAAAAGTGAGTGAACAATATTTGTTAGATTTGGAACGGGAAGCGTTTTTGTCTCTTTGCGGAGAACAAAAAACCTTGGAACGGATTCAATATACTTTGTTGAATAACAAGCCTTTACGTAATTAAAATAAAAAATATAACTTGCGGCAAGTTGCAACTTGCCGCAAGTTTGTTTTATAATTTTGTCAAATTTTGAGCACTTCTACTGCTTTCCAATCGCCAATTCCTTTCTTTTTGCTATCAAACGAAACGCCAATCGCCGTAATATCTTTGTTATGATGGCGCAAATGAGCTACATAATTCCTATCTTCAATGCATTTCAACGCGTCATCTGCGGTTTCATCAATTTTAAATTCAAACAAGAAAATGCGTTGTGCGGTGACGACAATCGTATCAATGCGCCCTGTCGGCGTATGCACTTCACTCCGAACATCGGTGCCAACCATCGTAAATATCAAATGAACCACTGCGTGTAAGAACTTTTCTTCCGCTTGAATGTAATTATGGTCAGGAATAGCTTGAATCAAAAAATGAATCACACGGCGTACCCGTTCTAAATCATTGATTCTCAACGCCCTCAATATTTCTAACGGATAAGTCGAAGTTACTTCAACAGTGGTATATTCGCTCAGTAAAAATTGTGCAAAGGATTGTCGAACCTCTTCATTTGGATAATTTAAAATATACGTATTATCACTCGTTACTTTTTTAATCGTTAAATAGCCCGTTTGCAACAATAGAGAATTTAAATTCAAATTTTCAAAATTGTCAATCCGAAAACCCTCCATGATTAAATGACTTACTTCAGTTTCTTCCAATTGATACTCCAATCGACGATGCATTAATTTCATCAATATAGTGGGCGTTCCTGTTGAAAACCAATAGTTTCGGTATTCTCGCGTATAGAAAAAATTTAATACCGAAAATGGATTGTATAAGAAATTTTTACCATCCCAACTGTATCCATCATACCAATATTTCATTTTTTCAAGGGTATCAGGTGGCATGATTTCCAAATAGTCTTTAAAATGATGCTCTAATTCAGATTGTGTATAACCAAACATATTAGCAGAATCCGGATTTAAAGTCAAATCAACCAAATGATTCAATTCTGAAAAAATAGAAACTTTCGCAAATTTAGAAATACCCGTAATAAACAGAAAGCGAATGTATTTAGAGGAATCTTTTAAGATTGAAAAGAATTTCTTAAGAATATCGGTTTGTTTTTTAGCTTTTTCAATATGATGAGGGTCAATATAGTCAGAAATCGGTTTATCGTACTCATCTATCAAAATGACCACAGGTTTACCCGTTTTTTTATAGGATTTTTTAATTAATTCAGCAAAAGCACTGCTTGGACTTTTAGATACCAGTTGGATGTCAGCATCCTCCGCAATTTCTTGAAGTTTCATCAATAACCCTACATAAAGCCCTTCATCATGCGAAATGGTGTCTAAGGACAGTCGAATGACAGGAAAAGTTTCGGACCAATCCCATTTATCCTCAATCCAGAGCCCTTTGAACAGAATCCGATTCCCTTCAAATAATTCAGCCATCGTATCGACAGTCAACGATTTGCCAAAACGACGCGGACGAGACAAAAAATAACCACTATTCCAATGCTTTGCGATTTCATAAATATATTCTGTTTTATCTATGTAAATCGCTTCATTCTTACGGATTGCTTCTAAATATTGCAATCCAATCGGCAAATTAGGTAATCTTTTCATCGTGTAAAATCGTTGTTACAAAATAATTAGGTGAATTAAACGTCGAAAGTACTTGAAATTAACATTTTAGATGGCTATGTTGTTGCAATCCTATCGCATTTTCCCCAAGTAGTGTCAAAAACCATATCGAAAACCTGCATAAATTCGCCGCCCCATTAACGGCGCGTAAATCCGAGTGGCATCAAAATAGGGACTTGTTGGATTATCCGCAGCAATAATGGGTTGATGTTGTGTATAATCAGTTAAGTTTTCCCCGCCAAGATAGATTTCGGTTTTCCCTATTTTGCGCGTGATTTGAGCATTTATATTCATATAAGGTTTAGAAAGGGACGTTAAATGGGCATGATATTGCGCAGGTAGTTGTGCATGACTCGGCAATCGTTGCGTTCCAATATATTGATTTGTGAGGTGAAACCGCCAATTTTTATTTGGTGTTTCATAATCAATAGTCATTAAACCGCGATATTTTGCTAAAAAAGGGATGGATTGTAAGCCATTTACATAAGTAGTTTGAACATCATTTATCTTATAAGCCAATTTTATTTCGAGGTTTGGAAGGACTTCCGCTTGTAACATACCTAACAAACTATTGGCAAATGATTTTCCATTCAAATTATAAAATTGAATGAATCGAATATTGGTTTCTGCGTCCGCAATGATTTGATTGCCGAACCAAGTGCGATAGGCATCAATAGAAATGCGCCAATCGCGCCCCTTTATTTTCCATGCTTGAACGGCATTAATGCCGCCATTCCAAGCATTTTCAATACGTAAATTATTGTTAATCAATAATTTGCGATTGCTTGCAAACATGCCAATATTTTCCGCCACAGGATCGGATACGCGATAACCATGTCCACCTGCGACTCGAATAATACTATTTTCATTAAAATTATATTTAAAATTCAAACGCGGTGTCCACAAAAAGCCATGTTGTTTGTGATAATCCAAGCGCAAACCTGCAATAAACGTAATGTCATTGTAAATCTCGCCCAATTTGGGGCGATTGTACGTGTATTCACTAAAAATGCCTGTGAAAAATTCGCTTCGAGATAAATTTTTATCATTTAAATGAGATTGATAATCATCTAATTGCGCATTTAAACCATAATTGAAAAGATGGTCTGACGTTTCAATGATCGTTGCATAAATCACATTTCCATATAAACTTTTTTGAGTTCCATTAAAATAATTCGTTCCATAACGCGCCCGCGTATCATGCCAAGTTGCAGACCAAACAGAACCCAATTGATTATACGGTTTCTCAAAACCTGTATAAGCAAATTTTCCAAATAAAGTAATTCTATCCGTATTTTGTGTGGTTGTAAATGGATTTGAGGCAATAATATAGGGCGACAATTGCCCACCATTTCGTTTTTCGGTGAGCGCGTGTACATTGATTTGTCCATGAACTTTATCAGAGGTGTAAAAAACGCGATACATTCCATTCAATTGATTTTTCAAAGGCATGTCTATAAAGCCATCTGTATTATGATCCTTTTTGTTTTGAAAATAGTCTCCGTGCAGCAATAATCCATGTGACCACCCATTTTTGAATCGTTTAGAATTGAAATGCAAATTGAGTTCAGACCGCCCTGTATTTTCAGCGAAAACATTGATAAAGAATCGTTTATCTAAATGTGGTTTTTGTAACTCGATATTGATTTGCCCTGCAATACCTTGAAATCCTTGTATGACACTACTTGCACCTTTGGAAATTTGCAAATTTTGCAACCAAGTACCAGGCAAATATTCTAAGGCATGTGCCACCCCAATTCCATACAAATCAGGTCGATTTTCAACTAAAAGTTGGGTATAAAGTCCTCGCAAACCCAACATTTGAATTTCTTTCGAGCCTGTAACCGCATCTGAATAGGCAATATCTACCGAACCATTCGTTTCAAAACTTTCTGAAAGATTACAACAAGGTGCTTTGGACAATTCCTTACTTGAAATAGATTCAACATTGCGCGGGTCAAGGGTTGAAACCATATTATCACCGCGTTTGGCTTTAATTTCCACAGACAATAATTCGGTAATACCTTTGATTTGAAAAATTAAATCTTCTTCATCAGGCTCAATGGTGTATTCAACCGTTTCATAACCAACATATTTTATTTTTAAAATATTGGTTTTGGGAACTCGCGGGATTTCAAAACGACCTGCGGTATCTGTCAATGTTTGGGCAGAGGTATCACTCCAAAAGACGAGTGCGTTGATTAAGATTTCCTTTTTATCGGTAACCACTTTGCCCCGAAGCAGATTCGGTTGAGCAAATGCGGCAATACTCAGCAAGAGACCGCCCAAAATAAGGCTATGAATCTTATTGTACATAACAAAATTCTGTTAAAATGACTTTATTGAAATAAAAATTGGAATAAAACGATAGACTACGGGCTATCAAGCGCGGCTACGCGGTTGTCGGCGGATGCCAACAGGATGCTAAAAAGGAGTCAATCAAGCATTTGTCATACCAAATACGACGCTGATTGGATTTTAGCAAAATAGAATTGGGGTGATTGAAATTAAAAATCAAGGTTTCTTCCAGAAAAGCGATAGAAAAACCTGAAAAATCAATACAATTGCAATTTTTATTAGGACAAGAGGTTGGAGACGGCGTTTTAGTATTTGGGGATTGGTCTGACTCGTTTAGAAAAGGATTGGAATTTTCTAAACGAGTCGATGCTTTAATACAACAACAAATATTGGATACTTTTTTAACTTCTTTTTTTTGGCAACAAGCAGACTCACAAGCATTTGCAATTTGCGAAAAGCATGTTATAAATAAAATTAATAATATGTATCGTATTGATTTCAAATTAATTATTTAAATAACTATTTTTGCTTTTTTATAAATGGGTACCGTTGAACAAGGTTCGCCATACATAATACTGAGGACAACAGGCTGTAATTTATGCGTCAACGCAACATACGCCTCCACAGGTACAGGTTTGTTACTACAACCTTTTATGACAATTCGCTTGCCATTGAAAGCGGACACCTCGAATTGTGCCACTTTTTTGAAATAAAACGCTTTGTAAAAATTATCTATATCACCTTGAAACAACTCGCGCACATAAGGCGCGGCATAAGTTGCCACCAGCATATACGCCCAAACGGGAATAATTGCATCCGCAGTGCAATCAATCACCAAATTCTTATCTTGATATTGTTTCCAATCATGATTTTTACAGGCTTCTCGAAAGTCTTTTTCTTTTAAAATCAACTCCATGAATAAGTAATTTTTCATATCGAAAACAACGACTTCGCTTTTTGGAAAAAAATCTTCCAAATTAATCGTGATTAAACCACTTTCTGCAACGCGATTGACTAACGGTTTTTCCATAAAAATGAATTTTTTACCACCAATTTATTCAGTTTTGACACCGATATTACTTTCAGGTTCTTTAAAATCTTTGGGTTGCGGCAAATCTTTGA
>JBDLWG010000529.1:0-2546 GCA_039804385.1 Bacteroidota bacterium | reverse complement strand
GATTCCAATTAAAATAATCTTCAAAAAGGATGCGCGTGATGGAACGCGCTTCAGACGCACCATAAAGGGGAGTCAAGGCGGCAATTAAATCCGCTTTCGCTTGTGCAAGAGGCGTTTTCAAAGGTGCATTTTATTTTGTAAAAACAATATCTTCGTAAATATCCGCCAAACTGATAATACAACCTGTCGAATTTAATAAAATCGTATCTGTCAAATGGGTAAACGTAATATTTCTCCATGATTGAGGCGTTTCTCTAAAAAAAACGTCCACATGACAAGATTCTGGGTCTATCAATAGATATTCTTCAAAAGAATCTAAACTTTTATATTCTAAAAATTTCAAACTTTTATCGTATTTTTTGGTACTTTTGGACAATACTTCAATAATAATCAATGGATTCGTGAGTAATACTTGATTATTATCAAAACATTGTGGTGGATCAATCAATACTAATATATCTGGATAAAGTCCAAAATTTAATTTGGGCAAATAAACAATTTGCTGCCCAGTACATATTCTATATTTTTTATTGGAGGGTTGCAATTGTCTAAATGCAAATTTGAGTGCGGCAACGACATTTGCCGTAATCGTATTGTGAGGTACTCTCGCCATCGGTAATTTAGTTATGATTCCATTTCGGTATTCAAGTCGTTCTTGCACCTTTTCGCTGCGTTGCAAATACTCGCCAAGCGTATAAAGGCGCGGTTTTTTCGACATTTTTACCACCGTCAATGGATTTTCAGGTGAAACAGAAGCAGGATTCGCGTGCATTTTTTCAGTTTTTTACATGATTCAATTAATAAGCAAATGTACAAAAGGTTTGCAAAAATTTAAGAAAAAATTTGTAGGAGTGTAAGTAGTTGAATTAAAATAACCGACAACAACGTTTGGAGGGTTTCAAACCCTCCAAACGTTATACACCATCGAATCGCGGAAAATAAATTTCCCGACTACTACACCTCCAAATATTAAGAAAGCCGATTTTTATAATCTTTGTAATGAAAACGGCGCACCAATTCATACGTATTATCGCGTTTCCAAATTCCAATATCAGGATGTGCCACTCCATTAAACATCGTCGTTTTGACCATCGTATAATGTATCATATCTTCAAAAATTAAAATATCACCCACTTTTACCTCGTTTTCAAACGAATATTCCATCATAAAATCGCCCGAAAGACAACTCGTACCACCAATTCTGTAAGTTGGTTTGCCTGCGATTGGGTCTGTCGCGCCTGTGATTTTAGGGCGATACGGCATTTCCAACGTATCAGGCATGTGCGCCGTGAAACTCACATCAGGCATCAATGTTTTCACACCTCGATTTTCTACTATATCTAAAACGGTGGAAATCAAGATGCCCGTCTGCCAAGCGACGGCACTACCCGGTTCTAAAATCACTTGCAAATGCGGGTGCCGCTTTTTAAACGCTTTTAAAATCGTTATCAAATGCAGTACATCATAATCTTTGCGCGTCATCAAATGTCCACCACCAAAATTGACCCATTTGACTTGATACAAATAGCGTCCAAATAAATTTTCAAAATTAATTAAAACTTTTTCTAATTCATAACTACTTGATTCACAAAGCGCGTGAAAATGCAAGCCTTCAATCCCTTTCGGCAAGTCTTCGCCTAATTGTTCATGCAAAATCCCCAATCGACTTCCTGGCGCACATGGATTATACAAATCCGTGGCAACATCCGAATATTCGGGGTTCACGCGCAAGCCGCAACTGACTTTAAAAGCCGATTTAGCGACTTTCGGCGCGTATAAAGCATATTGCGAAAGCGAATTAAACGTAATATGAGACGAATACTTTAAAATATTTTTAAATTCGTCAGGCGCATAGACGGGCGAATAGGTGTGCGCAAGGCAACCCATTTCTTCCCAACACAACCGCGCTTCATTTTCCGAACTCGCCGTCGCACCAGCCAAATATTGTTTCACCAACGGAAAGGCACTCCACATGGCAAAACCTTTGAAGGCTAAGATAATTTGAACGTCCGCTTCTGTTTGAACGCGCTTCATTAATTCCAAATTTCGGATTAATAAAGATTCCTCTAAAACATAAGCAGGTGTTTTAATTGTTTGAATATCAATCATTTATAGTTTTGTTTAAGGTCGGCGAGGTTTGAAACCTCGCCGACCTTTGCCATATAAGTTTCATATTTCTAAATCTACATTATGTAACTCATGCCAAGGCAAGCCATATTCATTCAATTTTTTCATAAACGGGTCTGGATTCAATTGCTCAATATTCCAAACGCCCGCACCTTTCCATTCGCCTGTCAACATCATCATCGCGCCAATCATTGCAGGCACGCCCGTCGTGTAACTCACCCCTTGTGTTCCTGTTTCGTCATACGCCGCTTTGTGACTGCAATTGTTATAAACATAATAAGTTTGTTCTTTACCGTTCTTGATACCGCGAATCCGACAGCCAATAGACGTAAAACCTGTATAATTTTCGCCTAAATCGCCCGGATTCGGCAAAACGGCTTTCAAAAATTCCAATGGAATGATTTTTTTACCTTTAAAAT
>JBDLWG010000528.1:0-20605 GCA_039804385.1 Bacteroidota bacterium | reverse complement strand
AAAATCGGTCGTAAAACCTTGATTTTCAAATAGTAAAGATAATAAGCCCCAATCCCGCCAATCGCCATACAGCCAATCCGCAAAAAGGAAAAAAAGCGATAGAGCAAGGTAATTATCTTAGTTTCTGTACTTGCAGTACTAATATCGGTTCCTTTATCTGCAAAAAAGGATAAGCCAATCGTTATCATTAACATGCCAACGACTATCAACACCAAGGTTCGCAAATAGTGATTCGTGTAACGCACCATCCAAGGCCAGATGTAATAAAATTGTTCTTCAATCCCAATACTCCATGCTTGCGCAACGTACGGCATATATGCATACAAATTGTTGACTAAATTGGGCAAAAGTAGGAAATAAAGGAGCGTTTTGATGCCAAATTTATAATGCACTTGTTCTGTAAATTCGGGAATATGAAAAAAGGAAATTTGGGGCAACACAAATAAGCCCATAATAATCACCAAATAATACAAAGGCCATATTCTCAATACTCTACGAATGTAGAATTTTTTAATATCAATTGTATTAAAGCGTTCTTTTTCAGCTAAAAGCAAATAAGTTATTAAAAAACCACTTAATACGAAAAAGAGCGTCACGCCCAATTCGCCAATGAGTTTGAAACAAGGAATCTCATGAAACCAACTTTTTGCACCAAAAAACAATTTGTTCTGTTCTAAATGGTGAATGATAACCACAAATGCTGCAATGAAACGAAGTCCATTCAGGTTTGGAAAAAAGATTTTAGAGGTTTTGCTCATATATGTTTGTTGTAATTTTACTCGTATGTTATTAAAAATGTAAATATCAACTCCTAATCTATTGCATTTTTTCAAGGTAGTATAACGTTTGGAGGGTTTGAAACCCTCCAAACGTTGTTGTCGGTTATTTAACTTTAACTACTTATCTTATTTTTCAGGGCATGTATTTCAGTAAAAAATCAGTTACACGAATGTTAGCATCATCCGCTAAACACTCAATATCATCTACTTTAATGTCTGTATCTTCTAATTGTTCTTTTAATTTTTCATAAAAAAATTCATTTACAAGCAATTTAGACAATTTTTCAGAGTTGATTTTATCATTTTCTCTTATTGCAATATGATTATTAAAAAAATTCATCGCATAACGAATTGCCTTAAAAATATTTTTTTCTTCATCTTTCTCAACTAACCTAATAATTTTTAGATTTACATGAATTGAATCGCCATATTTACTTTTTAAATATTTAGTAAATGTAATTTTAGTAAGTGCTAAAACATGATATAAATTTGTAGCAAGCGTATCTGAAAAAACACAACCAACCCATTTGCAAATGGATACAAATAGGTGAAGCGCACATAACATATCTTCAAACTGGGTGCGCTCATTAAATATTTTTTCATAAAGCCCATCTTTATGTTCTTGGTGCGAAACAAAAAGTAAATCTTTACCACCTTGCCAATTTTTAGCAACACTGGCAGGCTCCTGCAAGTGATACGCTAAATAAACATTAGCAAAAATAATATTAGAAACAGCCGTAATATCAACAGGCAACTCCCGAAATTCACCACGCCGTTTTTCATACCAATATTTGGAATTAAAAGACGCTAATTGCAACCGCACTTGCACATCATCATTCGCACAAAAATCCCTATCATCCACAGGATTTTGGGAATTGGTAAATCGGGTTACATTCAAATCAAATTTTTTACCTCCAGATTTCAACAGTCGAAGCGTCACAAGTGCCTCTTTATCCATTTGCGCCCGTTTCGTGTGAGAAGCATTTTTATAAGCACGATAAATTGAATACACCGTTTGCGCACCATTGATAATTTGCAATCCCGTCAAGTTGACTTTTTCTGCTTGACTTCGGATAGACGGCAACAAATAAGTAATCGCTGTAATACCATTATTGTAATACCAAAAATAGGCAGGGTCTTCTAAGGCTGTTTTTTCAATTTCGGCATTAAATTGAGACAGCATCAATGGATTTCGGACATTTTTGTAGAACAAAGAAAAACCATATCTTTGAAACAATTCAAAAATCGTTTTCGGTCTCAACAAGCATACATACGCCTCAAAAGGTTTTTCGATTTTAATAAAATGAGGCGATTTCGGATTCATACGCTCTATATCAATCGTCACAGGGCTTTCCTCTGGATTCTCGTAATTTTCAAGTGGATTCATCGGGTCAATTTGTTTATATTTCCGGTCGATGTAATCTACTTTTAAACGATTGAGGTCAATAACTTCAAATTTTGTTCTATCTTGATGATTTATAAAGGTTTTTATATTATCATCTGCATTATGTATGTAATTACTGAGCGTCAAAAAGAGAAATTTTACATCCCCATTATGGCGCAAATGAATGTCTAATTCGGTTAATTTTTGAGTCAATTTCGCATTCACTTCTTTTTTGCCGCCCCTTAATAGGGTTTCAAAATCATTTAAGGCTTTTAAAATCTCCCCTCTATCGGTTGCTTTTTCTGCATTTGCCGCATTATTCCATTTCGATTGCACGATGTAAAACACTTTATTGCCTTGCGCATCCGTATTATCAAACACAATATCGCAGGAACTATCATTATCACCATCCGTAATATAGGGTACGTAATTTGATTTTTTAGCATAAAAATCCAAGAACCAAATCAACAAAGCATATGATTTTTGATTGTTCAACGCGCTTTTATGGGCTTTTAAAAACGCATCTTCTTTATATTTTAGGAGTAAAGCATTCAGTTCTCCATCCATTAAGTCATAAAAACGCTTTGTTATCATACAATTATCTATCTAAAATTCAGTAATGCCAAATGAGGCTTTCAGAACGGCGCAAAAATACGACATCTTAACGATATGTGCAATTCCGATTTTTCGTCATGCGTTTGCCACAGGTTGTTTTTTTTCAAAACAAAACGGCTTTTCTGCTGTTAAACCGACTTGGATTTGTCAAACCCATCCATTCCATTATGAATATTTATCAAATTCCTTTTTCCGATTTGCCGATGCTTGCCAAAACGGATAAGGCATACGCCGAACAAGCCCTTGATTTAAAACCTTTTTTTAAATATCCTGTTGATATTCAACAATTTACGCAGATTATTAAAGATAAATCAAAAGAGGATATCAATCGCCCTGCATTAGTACAAGCATTGAGAAAACAGTACCAACATTTGCAAAATCCACAGGCAGGCGCAGAAAATATTGAAAAATTATTATACAACAATACGTTTACAATTACAACCGCCCATCAACCTGCTTTATTGACGGGTCCTTTGTATTTCGTTTATAAGATTTTTTCGACGATTCGATTGGCTGAAATGTTGAAAGAGGCGCATCCGACTTGCGATTTTGTGCCGATTTTTGTCATCGGCGGGGAAGACCATGATTTTGAGGAAGTGAATTTTGCTAAAATTTTCAATAAAAAATTAGTTTGGAATACGGCTGAAAAAGGTTCTGTGGGCATGATGAAAACGGAACGATTAAAAGAAATTTTGGATGAGTTAAAAGAAATTTTGGGAAAGAGCGTACATGCACAAGCCATTTTTAAAATTATTGAAGATAGTTACACCCAATTTGATATTTATCAGGACGCAACTCAGAATTTATTAAATGAGTTATTTGGCAAATATGGGTTATTGGTTTTAAATATGAATGATGTGGATTTGAAACGCTTATTCATACCCATCATGCGCCGTGAATTAATAGAACAACCTTCTAAACATTTAGTTGAAAATACGCAAACCCAATTGGAAAAAGCGGGTTTCAAAGCGCAGGCTTTTGCGCGTCCTATCAATTTATTTTACTTGCGCGACCAACTTAGGGAACGAATTATAGAAGTCAATGGCGTTTACAGTGCGCTTAACACTGATTTTACATGGACAAAAGAGCGCATTTTAGCGGAATTAGAAGCGCATCCTGAACGTTTTAGTCCAAATGTAATTTTGCGTCCTTTATATCAAGAAGTGATTTTGCCCAATTTGGCATACATTGGCGGTGGAGGCGAATTGGCGTATTGGTTGGAACGCAAAGCACAATTCAAACATTTTGATTTAAATTTCCCAATGCTGATTCGGCGTAATTCGGTGTTGTGGTTGGATAAATATGGACAAGAGCGTTTAGAGAAATTAAACCTTCAATTAGTTGATTTAGCAGGTGATATAGATGTATTTATTAAAAAATATGTAACTCAATCAACGGATGATTTAATCAGTCTTCAATCTGAAAAAGAACAGTTGAGTGCTCTTTTCACAGCACTTGCGGAAAAAGCAAAAGGCATTGACCCGACTTTGGAAAAAACGGTTTTAGCCGAACAAGCCAAACAATTACACGCCTTAGGAGGCATTGAAGCCAAATTTTTAAAAGCCGAAAAACAAAAACAGGAAGTAAGCATTCAACAAATTCGCACGTTGGCGCAAAAATATTTCCCAAATGGCGGTTTACAAGAACGAACCGATAACTTTTTGCCGTTTTACGTAAAACATGGTACGGCTTTTTTCGATGCTTTGTATGAAAATTTGAATCCATTCGTACAAGGTATGATGGTGATTCAAGAATAAAATCAAGAAAAAGACTTGGTTTTCACTCCAAACCGTGAAAACCAAGTCTTCCAATCCGAATCGTTTACAACGCATTGATTGACGCGATGGTCAGCCCTTCTTTTGGGTTCGGAAGATGCTCGTCTCCACTTTTTCAACTGCCATCATCCACGGATTGGGTATGTTTTCCGTTCGGGTTGACATGATTGTGATGCCGCCAACCATTGCACAAATTGTATCTCTATCCCCCAAGATGGAAACCGCTTTCCAAAGCGCATCTTCAAAATGGTCTAAATGATAGGCGGCACACCAAATCGCAAAAGGAACCGTATCTTGAGCGGTCATGTTAATGCCATTCCCTAAAATCGTTTTGACCGTTTCAATGTGAGCATCGGAAGAGACACTCTTGGATTTTGAAATTTTTGATTTGGTATCGCTCGCGGGCAATGTTTCCAAAATTCGATTGATAAATTCGATGGGTTGTAACCAACGATTTTCCACCTTCATTTTGGTGGTAAGTGCGGTTCCGACAGCAATGGCAATAGCTCCCGTTATCGCTTCTATATTGGAATGGGTCACTTCTGCCGATTTCCACGCCAAGTCTTTCACTTTTTGAAGGTCGTCGTAATAATACGCCCCAATCGGGCAAACGCGCATAGCAGCACCATTGCCCATGGAACCTTGCCCATCGAACGCTTTTTGGGAAACAACTTTCCATGATTGTCCACCTTTGATTTCGCGTAAAAGCCTTCTTAAAGTAGCTCCATAACCTCTTCGGGTATCTAAATCATGATTTTCACAAAATTTTTGAACCAATTGGTCTTGGTCAATGGTTCCATGGGCTTCTAACGCTTCGAAAATGGCAATGGACATCACCGTATCGTCCGTAAACTCCCAAGTCGTGTGTGGCATTTCTCGGGAACGTATTTTCGCCAACATTTCATCCGTTTCGCCAAAGAAGCTCTCTCCAAAAGCGTCTCCAATGGAGACTCCAACCAGTGCTTTTTTTGCCTGTTCAATCCGTTCTTTCTTTTCCATACATGGAGCTAAGTTACAAGGTGCATTAGTACCTCTTGTATTTAAATTCTTTCGTTTTTTAACACTTATCTGAATGGTTCATTACGTTTTTTTGGGATTTTGAGTGCGTTGGGGTTTCAGCGCGGGCGGTAAGTCGGGCAAGCCAACCGTCCTTAATATTTCGTTCACAGCCGCAACCTTTTCTTCAAACATTGGAATCGCAGCCAATTGATTTAATTGGGGATTCACTTTAAATATTGGAACTTTTAATTTATTTAATTGATTGATTGTCATTGTATTATAATTTTTTGATTAAAAACGCTTTATAATTTTCATTTGCTTTAAAAGGTTTCCAAACGCCATTCCATAAGCCATAAACTTGAAAATCTTGTGTAATATCATCATAATATTTGCCAATCGCCATTCGATATAAACGGGTTCGAGCCGTAGAACTGCCCACTATAAAAATATAGGCTTTTGGATATTGAGCGACGAATGCATACACCGTTGGTTCAATGATTTTTTTTAACACTATTAAGGTATCCAAATCAAGAATTATTCCAATTAATAAAATAATATTTTATTAAAATAATTTTAAACAAAATATTATACTTTAAATTATAGTAATTTGTCGCATAGGTTTCGGAAACCTTCAAAATTTCCAAAACCGACTCTTTTCCACAAAATTTGTCAGAGAGCCAAAGTGTTTAAATGCGCCCATCTAAAATAAGTTATCAAAATGTAAATAATTGAAAATCAGCAAATTAACTTGCGTCAAGTTTGAAACTTGACGCAAGTTTTGTTCATTTTAGTTCGTTTAAATACTTAACCCAAGTTGCGCAGTAATGCCGCCTACGGCGGCAAAACGTTTTTTCAAGGGCGTGTGTGTTTTGTTTTTAAAATGTTGCTTCACAACATTTTAAAAACAAAACACACACGCCCTTAGCTCCCTCTTTTGGGGCGGCGAAGCCGCCTACCGCGCAACTTGGGTTACTTATCATACCAGTCCATAAATGATAGCATTTAAACCAATTCCATTTCGGAATAATACACTTCTATTTCTTTCAATAATTCAAATAAAGGTGCGGCATCAAAAAGGGTAACTAATTGAGAACGAAAGGGTTTTATATGAGGTAAACCTTTAAAATAATTGGTATAATGTTGGCGCATTTCCAAAATGCCGAGTTTTTCGCCTTTCCATTCAATCGACCGTTGCAAATGTCGCCGAACCGCCTCTACCCTATCCGACACAGACGGCGGCGCAATCAATTCGCCTGTTGCAAAAAAATGTTTGATTTCCTTGAAAATCCAAGGATAGCCAATCGCCGCCCGACCTATCATAAGCCCATCCACTCCATATCTTTGGCGATATAACAATGCTTTTTCAGGTGAATCAATATCGCCATTCCCGAAAATGGGGATTGTCATACGCGGATTGGCTTTCACTTTCGCAATCCATTCCCAATTCGCTTCGCCTTTGTACATTTGTTTGCGCGTCCGCCCATGTATCGTAAGTGCTTGAATACCAACATCTTGCAACCGTTCTGCTACCTCTACAATATTAATGGTTTGCTCATCCCAGCCCAAACGCGTTTTCACGGTGACTGGTTTATTCGTCGATTTCACAACCGCAGCTGTCAAGGCTATCATCTTCGGAATGTCTTGCAATAAGCCCGCACCTGCCATTTTACAAGCCACTTTTGCCACAGGACAACCAAAATTGATGTCAATCACGTCTGGATTTGCCGCTTCGACAATGCTCGCCGCCCGAATCATGCTATCCAATTGCCCCCCAAAATATTGGATGCCAATCGGACGTTCATAATCAAAGACTTCCAATTTTTGCAAACTGGATTTCGCATTGTAAATCAACCCGTCACTGCTGATAAACTCGGTGTACATCATATCTGCCCCGTTTTCCTTGCACAAAGCGCGAAAAGGCGGGTCACTCACATCCTCCATCGGGGCTAACAGCAATGGAAATTCGCCTAATTCTACTGAACCAATTTTAACCATTTTGTTTCAAAAAATCGTGTTATCATGAATAAAAAAAATCATCCAAAGTTTATACCTAATTAAGTAGTTCAATTGAAAGAACCTATCCAAAAGGTCGGCGAGGTTGCAACCTCGCCGACCTTGATTCGATACGAGAAAAATGCTTGGTAATCGGGAAATTTATTTCCCGACTACCAAGTGCTTCATATAACGATGCAAAATTACGCAAAAAGATGGATTTTGCCCCTTTTTTGAAACATTTTGCCGCTTTCCACTTATACAAAATAGAAACAAGCTTTTTTAACATTCGTAATCACTTCATTATGAGAACGTTAACTTTTATTTTAGGGGTATTATTATACACTATCAGCAGTTGCACAGCGGAACATGAACGGACGATTGAAGGCAATTGGTTTGCAGACGCACTCACCGAAGGCGGTAAACCACTCGAAGTGGATGGTGATGCCGTTCAATTTGAGTTTAAATCCAACAACGAATACGTGTTTAATGGGACGCTCAATGCCCATGAAGTTGGCACGTTTCGGATTCGTCAAAACTATCTTTTCACCAAAGATGGATTGAAAAACACACCCGAAAAGGCAGTGCGTATTGATAGATTGACGGTCGATTCCTTAATTTTGACCATGAATGATAGGGGCAAAGAACGCGTTTTGACCCTTTTGCGCTTGCAAACGGAGCCTAATACGCAACAAAAAGAAGCGATTAAAACGCCTGATACGGTTCTTTTACCCGCAGAATCGCAAAATGCAAAATAATATTGCTTTATTTTATACGATAAAAAATATTATTATGAAAATTTGTTTTCTAAAAAAAAAGGATTAATTTTGTCGTGTTCAAACATTCAATGTTAAAATTTAATTCCGAAAAAAATGCAATATAAAAAAGAATATTTGCAAAAATATTTGCACCATGTCATTGTTGATCAACTTACAGCAGAATATCAACAGAAAGGATATGTTATTGTGAAAGACCGCTTTGACGCTTATCAGCCCGATATTGCATTTACAAACAATGATGAAACCATTGTTATAGAAGTAGTCGAGTTGAATGCAGGCAAATTAACCCCAGAAAAAAAAGAGCGTATCCACAAATTGAGGGATTATGCGCGAAATCATCCACGCCATCAGTTTCTTGTGGCGTTAGCAAGCCCTCCAAAAGAAAAAAAATGGGCAATTGATGACTTTGACCCCTTACTTTTAACTTATTTTACGCAGGAAATTCCAACTGAATTAACGCAATTATCGACTCATGCCCGCGTCAAAAAAATTCTAAACACCAATATCAATACAATGTCTTTGACAAAACAAGGTATTTTAGTCATTGGGGAAGGTTTAATCAGTGTTGATTTAGAATTTAGGAGTGATTCTGAATTAAACGAATACAATAAAAATTTATATGAAAATTTTTCATTTGATTTTGAATTACTTATGAATTACAATAATCAACATCTATTGGAAATTACCGAAGTGCGCAAAATGAAAGTAGATACCAGTGTTTATGATTAATTCGATAAAATGCGTAAAAAAAATCCCCTCTGCATTGAAATACAGAGGGGGCGCATTACACATATACTCAAATCAATTTCTTATCCACCTATTGTTTGTTGGCTTTTTTGCGCATGTCTTCAAATTTTTGACAATTTTGTTCGCAATCGCCTTTATCATTCACGATATAAGCCTTTCCGTCAGGGTCAATCATCTCATAACGGGTATCTGTAACATTCACCGTCTTGAAAAAGCATGGAATGATTTTCGCATTAAACTTATTTATCAAGCCCCAATTGTTTTTACCGCCTTTTGAAACCACTGCATGTCCATTCCGAAAGGTTTTGACATCATCATATTCATATGGAATTTGTACTTTTCCCTTTTTGTCAATGAAACCCCATTTATCATCTTCGGTCCGCGCCGCGTAGAACCCTTCTGAAGGTTTGCGAATTTCAGCAAACATCGGTTTCATAATTGTTTTTCCACTCGTATCGGTCAAGCCCCAAAGGTTGTCTTTTTTCACTCGGAAGACTTGATTTTGGTCAAAAGGCGTAATGATTTGATATGGCATCGTCGTCACTAAGTGCATATCCGATGGCTCAATCAAGTGAAAGCCTTGAAAATCATCGTCTTTATACATTTTAATTGGAATAAATCGTTCACTGTGCAAACTATCCATAATTTCATATTTGATTTTTTGTGGACTATCAGCAGCAGGTTTATCAATCACTAATTTGCCTGTTTTGTCATAAACCAAATCCGTTTTACACGTTTTGTTATTCGTACAATTTTTAGTGATTTCGCGAACAACGACCAAACCAAATTTATTAAATTCTTTGACTTCATCATACAAAGGCGAAATGGTTTCTTTACCCACTTTGTTGATAAAACCACATTTCTTTTCAGAACGACACGCTGGCGCAAGTCCAAAATCATTGAAAGCACCAATCGAAAAATAAATCGGCTCAATGATAACGCGTAATTCCGCATCAATAATGCCATATAAACCAGCTTCATTGCGAATCGTGGTCAAAGCAGACGCGTTGAAATCACCAATTTCTTTATATAACTTACTGAATTTAAAGGTTTTATGACTAATCAATCGATAACTTTCGCCTTCTTTCGCAATCGCTAAACCAAAGTTATTGAAAGGAGTCACCTTATCAAAAGTAGGTTGAAATTTGATTCTCCACTCGGTATCCAAAAAACCAATTTTCTGATTTTGTACAATCATATAAAGGTTTTCTACATTTGTTGGTTCTATATCGTCGTAAACAGCATCCAATTTGACTGTTCCATTCAAACTAATCAAACCAAATTTGTTGCCCAAACGCACTTTGAAGACTTCTTTTTTATAAAAAGGTTCAATGGCATCATACAAAGCAGACAAAGGTGCTTTGGTTTCTGCAAACCGATTGTTGACAAATGCCGATTTTCCATTGGCGAAACGAACCAAACTGACCCCATGCGCCATTGCTTTCGCATCTGCAACGCCTGCTAATGCCGCCGATTCATTCCCAACCGCATCTATAAAAAACCAATCCACTTTTTTCACTAAGGCTTTACCATTATTAAACGGTTCTGCCGTTTCGTATTGCGCTTGCACGACTTCATCGCCACAATAATTCAAAAAACCAAACACTTGGTCTTTTTTAATTCGCGCAAAACCTTCTTTATACGGCTCTATCAAACCGTATCGCGCATTGCTTTTGAGCGACTCGATAGGATAACAAATCACGTCAATCCCATCCAAATCCTTCATGCGCACAAATTGCCCATCCGTCTTATTGACCAAACATTGCGCACTCTTGGCAATCATCAAACCCCGATACAAACGAGTGCGTTCCTCCATTTGCTCAATGTTTTTAGCTTCTTGCACGAGTGAAAGTTTGCCATTAAGGACGCGCTCCATTTTTTCCAAATACTCTGCAAAATTGGCTTTTGAAACTTCTTCGCTCACCTCATCATTCATTGATTTCCGCGAATTCATAATCAATGTATCGACCGTAACACTCGAACCCCGATAGTTATTCAGCGATATTTTGACTTGTCGGCGCGCCTGCTCAGGCGTTTCATTCGTGAAATTAGAAGTCGGTTGGACACTATTGCGTTCTTTTGCAGGTCCAGCAGATGCCATCGGCGAACTTATATCACCTCTTTGCGCATAAAGCGCGTTAGCGGTCAGCAGTACGGACAAAGTAGCGTGCAGAACTTTCATCATAGTTGTTTTAAACCGGTGATAAGAATTATTTGAGTAATGTATGGGATGTTTGCAGCACAAATCAAGCAGGAACCACCGCGCAACCCCTTACCGGTTTTTTCGACGCGACGCAATAATACCATTTGCTTTGATACTGAGGGGGTCAGTGTTGCAACAAAGTTGCTATAAAAATTGAATGTGTAACTTTTCAGCGAAATGCTGCGCACCAACGGAGGGGAAATATCGGTTCACAGAATTGGTTTTGTTAGAAAAAAAATCCGTTTAATCGGAATGGTTTAGTTGTAAAATTTACAACAAATTTATACGTTTTTTATTATTATATTCAATACCCTGAAAAGGGTATTTTAAAGATGGGCTTTTACGCTCATGTGATTGTTTTACCGTATGAATTGATTTAAATTTAAGATTTCTATCCCAAATGAAGCATAATTCATGCCAAAGCACCGTTTAATGTTAGTTTAAAAAATCATTTTTATTTTAAAAAGAAGGCTACTTTTGCAGGCGCGAACAATATACCTACATTTTTGTTAGTTTTTAGAAGCAAGACTTAGGATTCAAAAAATATGGAAAAACAACAAATAGATTTTTCAGATACTCAAATTGCCTTCGCAGGCAAATCAGACAAGGCATTGAAAGAGACCGCTTGGCTTTTTTCAATGATGAATCAACCCTTTTTAGTCAAATGGGGTTCCAAATTGGCGATGAAAGCCGTTGAATGGAATCTGCCATTCGCGCACCGAGTCGTTAAAAATACGATTTTCAAACAATTTTGTGGAGGCACAACCCTTTTGGATTCCCTTCCGAACATTGAACATTTAGGTCATTTTCAAGTTCATTCCATTTTAGATTATGGCGCGGAAGCCAAATCAACGGAAACAGATTTTAATTGGACAATGAATGAGGCGTTGCGAGCGATTGATTTTGCAGCGCGTCATAAAATCCCATTTGTGGTCATTAAAATATCGGGATTAGCGCGTTTTGAACTCTTGGAAAAAATGCAATCGGGCAGTGAATGGACTGAAGCAGAGCAAAAAGAGTATTTCAACGCGTCCAAAAGAGCCGATGCGATTTGCCACACAGCGCGAGATAAAGGCATTACAATACTCATTGATGCCGAAGAATCGTGGATTCAAGAGACGATTGATAAAATGGTCAATATCCTAATGGCGCGGTATAATAAAGAGAAAGCAGTGGTTTTCAATACGTTACAAATGTATCGAAACGATGGTTTAAAACAATTACAAGCGGCATTTCAATTATCACAAACCCAAAATTACATCCTTGGTGTGAAATTAGTGCGCGGCGCGTACATGGAAAAAGAACGGAATCGCGCCGAAGAATTGGATTATCCCTCCCCTATCAATCCTGATAAAGCCACAACCGATAAAATGTTTGATGATGCACTCCTTTTTTGCCTTGAACGAGGTAAAAAAATGGCAATTATGAATGCGTCCCACAATGCCGCCAGTAATTTATTGCAAGCGGACTGGATGGATTCGCATCAGATTCCGAAAAATCATCCCCATTATTGGTTTGCGCAACTGTATGGAATGAGCGATAATATTACGTTTCATTTAGCTGCGAATGGTTACAATGTTGCCAAATATGTGGTTTATGGCAGCGTTCAAGACGTTACGCCGTATTTAATTCGGCGGGCGCAGGAAAATACGGCGGTCACAGGCGATATGAGTCGCGAATACCATTTCATTCAAAAAGAATTACAACGTCGTGGTTTATAATAAGTTATAAATAGATTAAAGCATGAATGATTTTAATATTGCTACGCCTGCGGTTTTATTTCCCGCGATTTCGCTATTGCTTTTAGCCTATACGAATCGTTTTTGGGGCGATTGCCAATTTAATCCGCAGTTTGAAAATAATTAGAAACAACAGGTTGTATATACTTTGCGTTGGGTGGTTTTGGGATACAATGGATGTACGGATTCAACGGATTTTCACGAATTGGTACGGATTTTTTTGAAAAAATCCGTACCAATCTGTGAAAATCCGTTGAATCCGTACATCCATTGTATCTCCAAACCATCGTGCGTAAAGTATAAGAACCTTAGCAACAACGTTTGGAGGGGTTTGAAACCCTCCAAACGTTCTAATACGCGGCAAACGCATTTCAATATTCAAATCGCTTGCAATATTTTTTTCAATAATTCATTCAACACAGGCGAAATCAATTTATGAGTTGCATCCAAAACGTGCAATCGGGCAGCAGGCAGTTCGGATTCCAACATCCTACCTGTAGCAATCGGCACAATTGGGTCTTTTTCACCGAAAAACAATTCAATTGGAATATTAATACGATGTAATTTATCCAAAACGCGCTGCATTGGAATCACGAAATCGTCCATCGAAAGCCAATAGGAAAATAAGCGCACCCGCCGTTCCGCCCGCCCCACATGTTTGAATGTAAAATCATAGATAAATTCATTAATCAATTTATATTTTCTGAAAAGGGTCAAAATACGCAAAAACCAAAACGGTTTGTTTAAAATCCACCAAAGTACGTATCGAATAGGGCGCGGAACCATCGAAATTTCAAACATCCCTTTCGTGTTAAAACCGTCAGGCGCGAGTAAAAAAAGGCGGTCAAGGCGCGGTGCAAATTCCCAAACCATGCGTTGAAGGATACGCGCCCCGAAACTGTAACCCATTAATTCAAACCTATATTTGTTTTCCATTTCCGCAATCGTCGAAATAATGCGTTTAATATCTCGTTTATTGAAAAAAGATTCGCGCCATTGCGTATGTCCATGATGCGGCAAATCCACTGCATACACCGTATAATGCGGTTCGAGCGACTCTTGCAAAGGTAAAAACAGGGTTGCGCGGTCGCCAAAACCATGAAAAGCTATCAATAAACGCTCCCCATGCCCAAATCGAAGGCAGCCAATACGAGAGTTTTTGTAAGCAAAATAAACGCGCTCTGCATTGTGCGAAGCTGATATTTTAGTTACAATTTCTTCTGCATTTTTGCAAATCGGATGTGCATTTTTTAAACGATATTGTTCGGGCATAAATAATTATATGTTGAAATAAATTTACATTTAATTTAAAATTTTGTAAAAAACTATCATGAGATTTTCACAAAAAACCTTGTTTTGGAGTTATATGATGCTCCTCATCACGACTTGTAATGCTTGCTTTACAGTCAAAACCCATCGTTCCGACTCGAAACCGATTCGACACGATGTGTGGGATGCTTTGTTAAAAAAACATGTTAGCGCGACAGGTGTGGTCCATTACAAGGGGCTGCTTGCCGACAGTTTGGCGTTTCAAGGGTATCTAAACCAACTTGCGCAAGGCTACCCGAATGATAAAAATTGGACAAAATCCGAACAAATGGCATATTGGATTAATACGTATAATGCTTATACTGTGCAACTTATTCTCAAAAACTATCCTGTGAAAAGTATTAAATCTATCAAATCTGGGATTCCGTTTGTCAATGATGTATGGCAAATGGAATTGATTCCGATTGAAAATAAGTTATACCACCTTAATAATATTGAACATGGCATTTTGCGGGCTCAATTTTCAGAGCCGCGCATTCATTTCGCGGTGAATTGTGCTTCAAAATCGTGTCCGAAATTATTAAATGAGGCGTACACGGCTGAAAAATTGGAAATGCAACTGACTCAACAAGCCCGAAGTTTCCTAAATGATGGTGTTCGCAACCAAATTTCAACACAAAAAGCAGCCTTATCTAAAATATTTTCATGGTATCGGGGCGATTTCACCAAAAAACAATCTTTATTTGAGTTTATCAATCAGTATTCAGATGTCAAAATAACGGAAAATACGAACCTAGATTATTTGGATTACGATTGGAATCTCAATGAATAACGGTTTGAATTAGGATTTTTAGGATGTATTGGATTTTTAGGATTCATCAATCCTAAAAATCCAATACATCCTAAAAAATCCTAATTCAAACCATTATCGAATGCGTAAATACGCTTCTGCCAAGGCTAATCCATTGACTTGCGATTCAACATATTTGCATAAATCATCATAATCACCTTGTGCATGTTTTAAAAAACCTGCTGCCTGTCCATAGACAGAGGGCATATTCAACTTTTTCATTAAGTAAAAACCATCCAAAAAATGGCGAATCCCTCCTGATATAATGACTTGCTTACACCGCATTGCGTCACCCAATTCAAGTTGAATTTGATTCGTGAAACCAACCATTTCTGCTGCTGTATGTCCCAAATGGGCTAATTTTTCATATAAATGCTGTTGTTCCGCGTCACTTCTCAACAACTCCACTTGTGCAAAATTCGTCCCACCACTCGCCGCAAAATCAACTGCTGCCAAAGGCAATTGAAACAATCGCTTCAAACTATGATAACCAAAACCTTGCCCAACTTCTTTCACAATCACTTGACAATCAATCTTTTCTAATATCGTTTCAATGGTTTCAATCGGTGTTTTTTTGAATCTATCGCCTTCGGGTTGCAACCATTCTTGCATCGGATTGACGTGAATAATCAAACCATCGGCGCGTAACGTATCGATTAATTTTTGAATTAATTGAATTTCATTATGAGCTATCATCCGTTCCAATTGCGCAATTCCAAGATTTGCAAACAACGGCAAATCATCGCCTATTAAATGCCGCACATCAAAATCAGATAAATGTTCTTTATCATACAACAATTGCCGACACGAACCCAAACCCATCCCAAAACCAAAATCTCGTGCCGCCCTTGCTAAATTGCGATTAATCGTCCGCGCCTTTGCAGTGCCGCCCGTCATGCTGCTCACCCACATCGGAACTTTAAACGATTTGTTTAAAAAAACAAACGGTTTCAACGTATTGGCATCAGGATGCGCCGAAAAGAGTGGTTCGTAATAAAAACGCGGGTCTGTCGCGCCGATTTGAGACCGAAATGCCAAATCAATATGGTCTCGCTTGCGGCTGACGGCAGTAGGATCTTGCATGATATTTGAATTTTTATGGATGTATATGGTTTGAACCCGTTTTTTAGAACAAGGACTTTTGAAAAATAAACAAATTTTAGGCTCAAAAGTTGTGGAAGTACCTTTATCTGGAAGTGGATTTATTGGATTCTTTGGATTTAAAAAAATCCAAAGAATCCAATAAATCTACTTCTAAATATTTTTGTTTTGATTATATATAAACATTCCATCCTTTGTAGGCGTTTTCAATGGAAAAGCAATCTTTTTACGATCACCAACCTAATTTTTTTTTAAATGCAATGGACCACTGAATCAAGTTCACATTATGATAATTTAGAATCTAAAAACATTTCGGAACTCTTACAGGCGATGAATCAAGAAGATTTATCGGTGCCACAAGCGGTGCAAAAAGCGTTGCCGCAAATAGAGGCTTTTCTTGCGGCTGCTATGGTGCGCATGCGTAACGGAGGTAAAATTTTTTACATAGGTGCGGGCACATCTGGGCGTTTGGGCGTGTTGGATGCGTCCGAAATCCCGCCAACTTTTGGCGCACCGAAAGATTGGTTCATCGGTTTGATAGCAGGCGGAGACCATGCTTTGCGCAATCCAGTCGAATTTGCAGAAGACAATCCACAACAAGCATGGAAAGATATGCAATCGTATTCTATTGATAAACAAGATATTGTGATTGGAATTGCAGCATCTGGGACAACGCCTTATGTGATTGGCGGATTAAAATCGGCGCGGGCAGCAGGCTGTTTGACAGGCTGTATTGTCTGCAATATCGGCTCCCCTGTGGCGGCGGAAGCGATGTTTCCAATGGAAATCGTAGTCGGACCCGAATTTGTTACTGGCAGTACGCGATTAAAATCGGGGACGGCAACGAAATTGGTTTTGAATATGATTTCGACGACTTTGATGATTCAAATGGGGCGCGTTAAGGGCAATCGCATGGTGGATATGCACTTGGCAAACCGAAAATTGGTTCAACGTGGAACCAAAATGGTCATGGAAGCCTTGCAATTAGACGAAAAAACGGCGAATGAACTCTTAAAACAACAAGGTTCGGTGCGCAAAGCGATTGATTTTTTTAAAACAAAAAATAATATATAGCTTACTTGAAAATCTTACTTGAAAGAATACGTAACTTGGTTGTTGCCACATTCCCAAGAAAGGTTTATTTTTGGACAAGATTTGTAACTAAACCGTTTTTCACCTTGATTTAACTCAAATTTTGCTTGAAAATGACAAAAATGCCTCTTTTCGGATTGATTTTTTGGATGGGTAGCTGCCTTGAAAGCGCGGCGCAATCCGTCGATTCTTCCAAATCGTATTTCGCGCCCGCGCTTGACACTGCGACGATGCAGGTCACAGGCAGTGGTTACGCGTACTCGGTCAAAGAACCGAAACGGTGGACAGGCGATCAGGAACGCGCCAAAGATTTTTTTTCAAACATTGTGTTTTATGAAAATGAACAAGCATTGACGGCGGGCGGCGCGTTAATACAAGTTTTGTTGTTCAAAAAGCAAGATGAAAACACTATTGATGATTTAAATCACGATGTGAACGGTTACAAACGCGAATTTCCGACCGCAAAAGTGAAGGATGTTAAATATAAGCATAAAAATTATGCTTGTTTTGCGAAAGTGGTTTATTTGCAAAGCCGTTTTTATCAGTACATTTGTTACATCAATCCGGGCAAAAAGTTTCAAAATGGTTTTTCGGTGGCAATGAATGTCCAAAAACGGGCTCCTACCAAACAAGAATTAGGGGCATTCGAGTCCGTAATCCAATCTTTGAACAGTTTAACGGAAAATTAAATACGGACAAAACCTTTTTAAACGATGCTAAATTTTGTTTTTTTGAAAAAAAAAGCCCTTCCATGTTTGGTTGGGCTGTTTGCTTTTGCCTATCTTTGTTGCAAGGCGGCAATCGTGCAGATTACACATGATGAAGTTTACACAGTCATGCAACTCACGCCACAACCCATTTGGGATTTGATTACGTACAAAAGCTCTTATACGAATAATCATATTTTAAATACTTTATTGTGTAAATTATCTTGTAATCTATTTAGAATGAATACGTTATCAGGTAGATTACCTGTTTTAATTTCATTTATAATTTATTTTTACTTTTGTTTTCGATTGGCTGAATCGGTGTTTAAAACAGATGAAACGCGTTGGTATCAATGGGCAATGTTAAGTGTTTTGATATGCAATCCCTACTTATTAGATTTTTTTTCATTGGCTCGCGGGTATGGAATAGCGATTGCCTGCATGATGGGCGCGATTTACCATTCAACACAATATGTTTGTTTTAAAATCGAAAAATCATTAGCAAAAGGATTGCTTTGGGCAAGTTTGGCAGTGTATGCACAATTTGGATTATTACATTTTTGGTTGGGTTTTCAAGGTATCTTATTGGTTTACAACCTTTTAGGTGTTTCAACGAATGTTAAAAAAAGCGTTTTCGTTCAAACCCTAAGCATCCTTTTAACGATTCTCTTGATTTATAAACCCATTACAGCGATTTTGCGCGATAATCAAATTGCTTATTACGGGACAAAAGGCTTTTTGGAAGATACGATTCATTCCATTTTAAACAATTCTTTATTCAGCCAAGCCTATTTTGACTCGCGTACTTTTGATGTTTTTGCAGATTTATTAATCGTTTTGTTTGTTTTAATCTTGGTAAACAATCTTTTAAATATTAAAAATATTAAAATTCAAACCTTTACAACACCTGCGTTTTGGCTTTTCGCATTATTAAGTATGACCGCAATGAGCGTCATTGTACAATTTCACTTATTGGGCAATCAATATGTAATTGATAGAACTGCGTTGTTTTTTTATCCTTTATTGGCGATGAATTTTCCTTTTGCTGCCGTCTTTTTGTCAAAATTAAAACCTGTTGCAGGACGCAGTTTGTTGATTATAATTACTATTTTTGCTATATATCACACCTTAAGAAGTAGTCAGTTACGTAGTTATCGAGAATGGTATTATGATAATCATACTTTTGAAGTGTTGGATTTCATGGAAAAGGAACGTGCCAAACGCCTTTCACAAGGCGATACAAACCTAATTCGCTTAGATATGAGTTGGATTTTTCAACCGTCCATTGCTTTTTATTGGAAAACGCGCAAATATGAATGGATTAATTCGCCGCCTTTTCATATGAATATTGAATCGAATACCGATTGTGAATATTATTATGCGTCCGCAGATGATGTCCCGAAATTAGTTGAAAAATTTGAAATTGTTTTAAAATTTCCAGATAATGTGGGGCAATTGATGCGCCGAAAAAAGATTTAAAGATACGCTATCTAAATGGAATAGGGCAGCAGCCGTTTCTGCTTTGAAAAATTGTTGAAATAGGATGCTGATGATTGTAAAGATTGTAAGGATGTTTCAGTTGAAAAACGCAAAGGAGCAATCCAAGCATCCTTGTAATCCTTCAAATCATCAGCATCCTATTTCAAAAATTTTCCAAAGCGGTTTGTTTCTAAAAAAAACAAAAAAAGTGTGGAATTTAAGGCAGCATTGCATTTCAGAAAGGAGACTTCTTTTTTTTAAAAAAATTCGATTATTAACAAAAAAAAGATAGATTATGAAAGCAATTAGCAGCATTAGCGCACTATTATTTTGCCTTGCGGCAAAGGCACAACCCCTCAAGATTGTCCATCAACCATTAATAGGGACTTATTTTGAAGACCTTGTTGGCATTTCCATAGATGAAAAAAAAGAAGTTGTGTTGATATTAGATAGTTTAAATACCTTTTCGCTCACGGGCATTTATGGAATCAAGGAAAAAAGCCACAAAGGTAAATGGACGATAGAAAAGGATAGCCTTGTGTTGGAGTGCGTGTATAGCGGCAATCGGTATGAGATGATTCCAAACAAGACTCCCATTTTGAAAAAATATCCTATTGTATTGGATGCCCTTCAGAAGCCAATGCTTCAAGGTTGGAATAAAGAGCGTGCGTTAACGGTGCCTGATTTGGCGGGGAACTATCAAACCCATTATCATTTGCGTGCAGGTGATATGGATGGCAAATTACAACTGACTTGTGAATTCGCTCCGATGAATCCACCATTACATCCACTACAAGATAGGACTTTAAAATATTATGGCTTTTTTACCTATAAACCTTACTCCAATCGTGGAAATCCTAAAACAATCATAGGTAGTTGGTTTTTGATACCGCAGGATTCGAGTTTGAAAACAGCAATTACATTTACGCCAAACGATACTCATTTGAAGCCTTTTACAATGGCTATTGCTTATAGAGAAGCCTTTTTGTTCAAAGAGCAACCTGCGGCGGGTGAGCGATGCAATGCTGCCTTTGACCTATTTTTTTCACATGGTTTTGAACCCCAATAATATATCTAAAATGAATTTAATCAATT
>JBDLWG010000527.1:0-12908 GCA_039804385.1 Bacteroidota bacterium | reverse complement strand
TTTTATCCTAAACAATCCACTCCATCCTAAAAATCCTAATTCAAACCCCGAATCTTAGATCGAAAGCCTGATTTTCTAATATTCAATCCATCATTAACTCACTTTTTTGTTTTAAAAAAATAGCTTTACAAACGAAAAAGTACAAAATTCGGAACCAAAATGAGAGATTCAAAACAACAACCTGTGCCTTTTATAGCAGCAGGGAGCGACACGGCAAAAAGTCCCGAAAGCCGCGCCAGTATGTTTCTCGACCGCGCTCTTTCACAAGAGGATGCATCTTTGTTTTTACAAGAAGCGCAGCAGAATCCCGCGCTCCAAACAGCATTAAGGCAAGAAGAATCTTTTAGGAACTTAATTCGCAATGGCGTTCACCGGCGCAAAGCGTCCACCGCGTTGATTCAATCCATAAAGGATAAAATCCGCACTGCGCCGCATTAAACACAAACGACGATTTGAAAAAAAGGTCGTGTTAGCAAGAAAATCAAATTCAAATCGAAATTCCAACATTAAACGTTTATTTAGCAATTATTTTACGAACTCTATCCGTCAAGGCTTATCGTTTGCGCCCCTTTGCGTGCAAATGATAAGCCTTCCTTCATTCCCGATTCTAAAAAAATCACTTTTTATGAGAAATAGCTTCTTTTGGGTTTTGGTTTGCTGTCTTTTCGGTGCTTGTAGCAAATCGGTACCGGGTTTTGACATGCCTTATCGCCGCACGTTTGATTTGCCGATTGGTTTAAATCCGTTTGCGTTGCATAATTTTGAATTTAAAGATATTGCCACCGATACGGCGGTTCTTTTCAAGGCGAATAATGCAACGGCGGCTCAAATCACAGGTATTGAACCCAAATCCATGACGATTCGCGGTTTATTCGTAGCAGCCAATTACGGATTCGTTGAAAAAGTGGAAGTGCGCATTTCAACGGCGACTTTAAGTGAACAAATTATTTTTTTCCGCGACCAAATCCCCTTCAATACGGGCGAAAAATTGGATTTAATCCCCAACAATGTGGATGTAAAACCGTACTTGATGACGGGCAAATTCACGATTCGCATGATATTAACCCTTCGAGACAGCCCACCTAAGACTTTTGAAACCGAAGTTCCGATGACTTTTTTTGCAAAAATTTGATTGAATTTCAAATTTTAATTAAAATTGCACCGAAATTTGACTTGGATTCATTGGATTTTTTGAATTGTAAGTCGTTAAAGTCAAATAATGGACAACAACGTTTGGAGGGTTTTAAACCCTCCAAACGTTATACGACCTTGAAAATCAATGTTTTAGCAGGTCTAACGCAGGGTCGATTCTTTCACTTCAACGACTTAATTCAATCTAAAAAATCCCAAAAAATTCAAATTTAAAGCAATCGACATGTCTTTTTTAAAATATTTGTTCATTATACCGATTCGGTTGTATCAATACCTGCTTTCGCCGCTTTTAGGCGCGAGTAAATGTCGGTATTCGCCCACTTGCTCGCATTACATGATACAAGCCATTGAAGAATGGGGTATTTTGAAAGGCTTGTGGTTGGGTTTGAAGCGGATTTGGCGGTGTCATCCGTACAGCAAACACCCACATTTAGACCCTGTTCCAAAAAAAAAGGGTGCATCGTAGTTGAAGAGCAAGTATAATGTTTGGAGGGTTTGAAACCCTCCAAACGTTGTTCTATACTTTGCGCTGGGTGGTTTTGGATACAATTGGAACGCGGATGACGCGGATTGGGCGGATTCGCACGTATTTTTTTTGAAATTCAGTGCAAAATTTAGGAAAAAATCCGTGAAAATTCGCCCAATCCGCGTCATCCGTGTTCCCATTGTATCCCAAAACGATCGTGCGCAAAGTATATATTAAAATTCAATTACTTGTACATATAAAAATTAATATTATTTTTTATGAAAGAACCAATTTATCCCAATTACTATGTGGCAATTATGGCGGGCGGTGTTGGCAGCCGTTTTTGGCCAGGCAGCCGAGAAGCACGTCCGAAACAATTTTTAGATATTTTGGGCGTAGGCAAATCGTTGTTGCAATTGACTTTTGAACGCTTTTTGCCGATTGTACCTGCATCTCATATTTTCATTGTGACCCATGAAAAATATAGAGATTTGGTCAAAACGCATTTGCCCGAAATCACCGATAATCAGATTTTAGGGGAGCCGAGTCGCAATAATACGGCACCGAGTGTGGCTTACACCGCGTATAAATTGCATGGCATCAACCCAAATGCGGTTTTCATCATGGCTCCGAGTGACCATATTGTGTTGTATGAAGCGGAATTTATGCGTTTTATCCACCGCGCCCTGCGTTTTGCCACGAAAAACGATGCTTTGGTGACACTCGGCATTCGTCCGACGCGTCCTGACACGGGCTATGGCTATATTCGGCATGAAGGCGATGAAAGCATGCACGAACCGATTTTCAAAGTCAAACAATTTACGGAAAAACCGAACCTGCAAACGGCGGAACAATTTGTGGCATCAGGCAATTATTTGTGGAATGCGGGCATTTTCATTTGGTCCACCCAAAGTTTGATACGCGCTTTTGAACAATACGCGCCTGATATTGCTGCCATTTTTGCAGAAGGCAAAGCGGCTTTCAATACGCCTGCGGAAAAAGAGTGGTTGAATAGCCATTATCCAACCACTCGTTCGACTTCCATCGATTATGCAATTATGGAGCCTGCGAAGAATGTTTATACCGTTCCATCTGCTTTTGGCTGGTCTGATTTGGGTACTTGGGCATCTTTGCATGCCGAAACGGAACAAGATACTGCTCAAAATGTAATCGTCGGCGATGTCATCACGGAGGAAGTCACCAATAGTTTGGTGCGGATGCCTGCGGGCAAATTGGCAATCTTGCGCGGATTGGACGATTTTATCATTGTCGATGAAGGTGATGTCCTGTTGATTTACCCAAAATCCAAAGAACAAGACATCAAAAAAGTTACTGAACGCGTCAAGCGTGAAAAAGGAACGCATTATTTATAAAAAATACATTATTATTTTATGCGTATTGTAATACAAAGAGTATCAGAGGCTTCTGTCACCATAAACCAAATCGTAGTGGCAAATATCGGTGATGGATTATTAATATTGGTGGGTATTGAGGCAGCCGATACAGAGGAAGATATGGATTGGCTTTGCCAAAAAATTGTCAATTGCCGCATTTTTGGCGATGAACAAGGCGTGATGAATCGTTCTTTGATAGACATTCAAGGCGAATTGTTGGTCGTAAGTCAATTTACCTTGCACGCGAGTACGAAAAAGGGCAATCGTCCTTCCTATATTCAGGCGGCAAAACCCGATTTTGCGATTCCGATGTATGAAAAATTTGTCCAAACCCTTCAAAAGAAAGCAAATTTGCCTGTTCAAACAGGGCAATTTGGGGCAGATATGAAAGTTCGATTGCTCAATGATGGGCCTGTTACGATTTTAATGGATTCTAAAAATCGTATTTAAAAGGATACAATTGGAACGCGGATGACACGGATTGGACGGATTCGTGTCATCCGCGTTCTAATTATATCCGATTTTCTTAGTACATGACAAAAAGAAAATGTGGGTGATGGATGTACGGATTTCACGGATTTCACGCGATTTTTACGGATTTAGAACTCCAAATCCGTGAAAATTCGTGAAATCCGTGAAATCCGTACATCCATCATCCCCACTGAGTCCGATTTTATTAAAAATAATTGCAACAACATATTTAAAATAAGAATATGTTATGAATTACCCACATTATTCCCTACATTTGCGGCTTTGCAATATTCAAAATAACTATCACCTATAATACGTTGGTAAACATTAAATCTTATTCTAATATCGTATGACAGAAGATTATTTAATGCGATTTATAGAAAGGTCGCCCGATTATCAAGCGGGTAAAAACCTGTATAGTGCTAAAAGTTTTGCCATTCAGCAGCAGCGCATGGACAGCAAAACGGGAAAAGTAACGTACACGCTCCCGAATGGGTATCAACCTGTTACGCAGCGCGTCACGATACACGATTATGACAAACCGACGATTTATGCACAATGCAACTGTGGGTATCGGAACAGTGCGGGCATGTGTGAACACATTGTGGCGGCGGGGCTCAAGTTGTATGACTCGTTTCATGTCCCTAAATTTGATGCGTCATCGGTGACGATTCCAAACGAACCGATGACGACCGCTTTTTTGCAACGACTGAGTACCTTGCAGGTTTATTCAGAAGGTTCTACTTTTGCAAATCAAAAACCAGCTCCCGAAGCGGAGATAAACCTTGAAAATCAATCGGTTAGCTATAAAGCGACGCATTATAAAGTGACGTTTCAACGAAAAGGAGCGTCTATTTTGACTTCTTGTGCTTGTTTGGAAACGCTTTCGCGGTTGTGTTCTCATAAAATTCAAGGTTTTTTGTATTTCGCACAGCAATATGGGGAACGTCCCTTTGAACAAATACGGGATTTGACGGATGAAAAAAACGCGCTTTTGGAAGATTATGGGTATGATGTCAATGATGAGCGGGTTCAAAATTTGTTTAAATTCAAATTGGAAGCAGGCGATTTGCAATTGATAGTCCATGATCCTTCCATCCATAAAATATTGAAATCATCGAACTTACCCGATTTGCGCGCCCAAGTGAAGCAACTCGCTGCCATGCCGCGTACGCGAGAAGTTCGCACGATAGAGCCTCTGGCGGAGGAACGAGAAGTGCCGATTTTAGTTTATGTAATTCGTTGGTTTCCAATCAGTTCAACAGAAACAGTCTCTACCAATCTCACTCCTTTCGCACTCAAACCGTTGAAACGACCTTTGTTTGAAATAGCAATTCGACCGGTGCGAGCGTTGTGGCGCAAAGACAAATTGGCAGGTCGGCTGAATGAGTTTTTGAACGATTTGCGTTACACCACTTTCAGCGTGACGGATGCGGCAATGTTGGATGAGGTGGATAGCAAATTGTTTAAACGCTTGCAATACTTTCAAGAGGCGGAAATGGGTTCGAGTTTTGTCCGAAAATATTACATTGGACACAGCAATCCGCCAAGTGCGATCGTTCATCATCCTGCTTTCAACGATTTGACCGCAGAAGGCGGCAATCTTTTTGAAGCCAAAGCAGGACGCTGTTTGCAAGATATTTTCCAATTGTTAATTCATAAAAAAGTGTATTTGGCAAATATGCCATCCACGGGCGCGTTGAAACTCAATGATTTACAATTGGTAACGGTTGTTGGCGCACCTTCGCATTTAGAATTTCGATTATTTGAACAAGATGGTTACTGCATTTTAGAACCCAGAATCCGAACAGGCGAATTGTTATTGGATTATGTGCCTTCGCGGATTCGGCAAAGTTGGCTGTATTACGAGCCACAATTGCAATTATTGCTATTTATGTCTGAAAGTTCGGTGCGTACCTTGCACACGATGTTTGCAAATACAACTCAATTGCGGATTCGGAAACGGGATTTGGCGATTTTTTTGACCCAAATCATGTTGCCTTTGATGGATATGCACAACATTCAGTTCGATATGCCAGTGGATTTGAATGAAGGAACGGCGATTTTGTCTTGCAATTTGTACTTGACGGAAGCAACAGATAAAGAAAATGATATGGATGAATTGATTTTCACCCCGATTTTCACCTATGAATCGGGCGGCGAAATCAAGGAATTGGAATATGATAGCACGTTGCGACAATTGGTTTTTGAAAATGATGGGGCGTTTGAAATCGTCTATCGTTCCGAAGAAAAAGAGAATCAAATTCGAGCTTTTTTTGAGAATTTACATCCAAAATTTGCAGAACAAAGTGAGGCAAATCCATCGTATTTCCGACTCAATGTCAATGAACTCTTTGAAAATGAATGGTTTTTTACCGCTTTTGAACAAATCAAAGCGCAAAATATCGAAATTTTTGGGTTTGCACAATTGACCAAAATCAAATATAATCCGAATCGGGCTAAAATGACGATTAAAGCCGCTTCGGGGATTGATTGGTTTGATTTGGAAATGAGCGTGAGTTTTGGCAACGAAATCGTGAGTTTGAAAGAGGTGCGGAAAGCCTTGTTGAATAAACAACATTATATCAAATTAAGTGATGGGACTTTGGGGATTTTGCCTCAAGAATGGTTGGAAAAATACGCCACTGCGGTCAAATTAGGGACGGTCAAAGGCGAAAAATTGAAATTTTCGCATTTTCAATTCTCTTTAGTGGAGGATTTGTACGCGGAAATGGATGATAATGAAGCGTTATTCAAATTATATGAAAAAAAGCAATTATTAAAAAATTTCCAATCCATTGCCGATAAACCGTTGCCGCAAGGCATCACCGCGCAATTGCGTTCCTATCAACAATCGGGTTATAATTGGTTATGTTTTTTGGAAGAATTTAAATGGGGCGGCATCTTGGCAGACGACATGGGACTTGGCAAAACCTTACAAGCGATTGCGTTTCTCGTCAAACAGGCGGAAATCAAACCCGACCGTCAAAATTTGGTCATTGTACCGAAATCATTGGTTTTCAATTGGCAAGCGGAATGTGCGAAATTTGCGCCATCTTTGACTATTTTGGTTTATTATGGGCAGCAACGCGCCAAATTATTGGAGGATTTTAAAGGTAAGAACTTGATTATCAGCACTTATGGGGCGGTGCGTTCGGATATTGAACGGTTGTCTGCGATTCAATTTAATTATATTGTGTTGGACGAATCGCAAGCGATTAAAAATCCTGATGCGTTGATGAGCAAGGCGGTCAAATTATTAAAATCCGACAATCGTTTTGCCTTGACGGGTACGCCGATTGAAAACAATACGTTTGATTTATATTCGCAAATGGATTTTTTAAATCCGGGCATGTTGGGCAATATGGAGTATTTCAAACGCGAATTTGCGCACCGAATCGACCGCGATAAGGATGTTGCAACCACCGAACAATTGAAAAAGCTCGTTTATCCCTTCATTTTGCGGCGGACGAAGGAGGAAGTTGCCAAAGAATTGCCTCCAAAATCGGAATCCGTGATTTATTGCGAGATGGATCCTGCGCAACGAACGGTGTATGACTCTTTCCGCGACAAATATCGGGATGCGATTATGAACCGAATTGATTCGGACGGGATGCAAAATGCGGCAATGTACATTTTGGAAGGTTTGATGAAGCTGCGTCAAATCTGCGATTCGCCCGCGATTTTGAATGAACCGAAAGATTATGGGCAGAGTTCGGTGAAATTAGCCGAGTTGATTCCGCGCATTAGTGAAGATTCGGGTAGGCATAAAATCTTAGTTTTTTCCCAATTTTTGGAAATGTTGAATTTAATTCAAAAAGAATTGACCAAATTGCACATTCCATATGAATATTTAGATGGGAAAACCCATGACCGTATGGAACGGGTGAATCGTTTTCAAGAAAATGAATCCTGTCGGGTGTTTTTGATGAGTTTGAAAGCGGGCGGAGTGGGTTTAAATCTGACGGCGGCGGATTATGTTTATATCGTGGATCCTTGGTGGAATCCTGCGGTGGAGTCGCAAGCGATTGACCGAGCGCATCGGATTGGGCAGGAACGACCTGTTTTTGCGTATCGAATGATTTGTAAAAATACGATTGAGGAGAAAATTTTAGAATTACAGGATAAAAAACGGGCTTTAGCGCATGATTTGATTCACGTAGAAGCAGGTTTTGTAAAAGGCTTGAAACGAGAGGATGTAATGGCATTGTTTAGTTAAAACCCCAAGCAGGGTGATGGATGTACGGATTTCACGGATTATTACGGGATTATTACGGATTGAGATTCAAAAAAAATCCGTACCAATCCCGTGAAAATCTGTGAAATCCGTACATCCATCACTCACACCCAATATACCATTTAAACAAAACCTAATAAATTAGCTTTATAAATAATTGATTATCAAACGTTTGGATGGTTTAAAACCCTCCAAACGTTGTTGTTATGGTTCTTGTAATTCATTTTTTAACTTGTAACAAAATCACTATGAGCGAACTTTTATACCGCATTGCCTTGACCAAAATACAAGGCATTGGGGCTATCACTGCCAAAGAATTAGTCCAAAAAGCGGGCAGTGCTACCAAAATTTTCCATTCCACCAAAACTGAATTGTCCAAAATCACTGGCACAAGCACGACAAACCAAATTTTAATCCAAAAAGTCATGGATTGGGCAAATAAAGAAGTGGCATTTATTCAAAAAAATAATATAAAAGTTTATTTTTTTGATGAGGTGGATTATCCAGAACGATTGAAACAAGTGCGGGACGCGCCTTTCATCCTGTATGGGCAAGGCAATATGGATTTAAATACAGAACGAATCGTCGCTATTGTTGGCACGCGCGCTCCTACACAACGCGGTGTTGAGATTTGTAAGAACATCGTAACAGGTTTAAAAAAGTATAATCCATTGATTATCAGTGGATTGGCACATGGTATTGATATTACAGCACATCAACAAGCCGTAACGATTGGATTGCCAACCGTCGGTGTGATGGGCAATGGTTTACAACGCATTTACCCGCGAGAACATGCGAAATTTACCCAAGAGATGCTCGAAATGGGCGGTCTCTTGACCGAATTTCCGTCCGACCAAGACCCAGAACGCGAACATTTCCCGATGCGCAATCGCATTATTGCCAGTTTGTGTGATGCGTTGATTGTCATTGAAAGTGCGCGAAAAGGCGGTTCTATGATAAGTGCTTTATATGCGAATGATTATCATAAAGAAGTTTTTGCGGTTCCAGGGCGGATTGGAGACCCTGTTTCGGCAGGTTGTAACCACCTCATCAAGACCCATAAAGCCAGTATTATAGAGTCGGCGGCGGATGTCGGTTACATCATGGGTTGGGAAGAAACTACCGAAAAAGACAAAATAGAAGGCGTTTCGACCGCAAAATCACCTAAAAAAGGGATTCAACCACCTCTTTTCACCTCTCATTTGACCGCACCCGAACAACACATTATCAATTTATTGCAATCGAATGAATCGCTTTCCAATGACCAAATTTTGAATGAAACGGGTGTGACGCATTCGCAATTGGCAGGTTTACTCTTGACTTTGGAGTTAAATGGGTTGATTCGCGCCTTACCAGGCAGGCGATATGCGAAAATATAATCTAAAAACAGGAGTCTATTCTAAATTGGAAATCAATATTCGAGCACAAAGTGCGGCAAGTTGCAACTTGCCGCACTTTTTTTAACCAATTTGTTTTAAATTAAAAATCAATATTCAAACACAAAGTGCGGCAAGTTGCAACTTGCCGCACTTTTTTCAATCAATTCGTTTTATACTTTGCGTCATCCATATTCCCATTGGATCACAAAACGATCAATCTTTTAAAAATTATTTTTCAAAAGATTGGGAAAGGAGCATATTTTGTGAGTTGCTCTGTTTTGTCCTTCCGTAGTACTTGGGAGCGAACGCCAATATCATCCATAAAATTGTTTTAAAAATATTTATTTTCAATAAACCTGTACGTGAAAATGGTCATCATGTCGCGCAGCATGGCAACCCGCAGGTCGAATATTATCTAAACCTTTGAAATTCAATCGTTTCGTTAAATGTGGTTCGAGCCAAATGCGGCGTACAGCAGGGTCTTGTGCAAAATATTGAATCAATTGTTTGGTTCGGTCAGGGTCGAAAGTCATGCCTTTGCGCGTGCCGAAAGTGAGGTTTTGGGCAAAATCGTAAAATTTATTTTTGGCTTTTTCCTTGCAATATTCAGCCGTTTGCGCTTCGCCTACATGTGGTTGTTCATAATAGCCGTATCCAGATGCAGATGGTTTATTATTTGTAACTTGTTGATTCTTATCTAAATAGAAAAAAGTAACGTCTAATTGATGCCCATTTCCATGACTCAAATGCGGCAATAGCGGCATCCCACCAAAGGGAAAACCAGCATCTAAAAAATAAATAATGGCATCAGGGGATGTTTCATGGAGGCGCAAGGCAACTCGTTGTGCGGCATCCGATAATTTCGGAATGGCGTAATCTCGATTCAAGACCGAATACCAAACCGAATGCGGACGTAAAACGGCATTGTCAAGGGTTGTTAAACGAACTCTGCCAAAATGTTTGGCTATCGGCGGCACGATCCATGCCGATATAGGCGCGTATAAAGCACTGAATATCAAGGTATTAATCAGAAAATGATGAATATTTTTAAGGTGGTAGATTTGGCGCAAATACCGAAAAATGGGATAAGATAACAATAAAACAAGACCGCCAATTTGAGTTAAAATGGTCAAGACAACCATCAAACAGGCAAAAGAAAACCATTTAAGCAACTTCATAAGGGTTCAAATTTGAAAACATTTCCGAATTTAAACGCATTTTTAGGTGAAATGTTTTGACTTGGATTCTAAAACACATCGTTCACATAAAGGGATATAGGACACATAGGGAGGAAATCCCTCTATTTTTAAGCGTAAACCATTCAAAAAAATGGATTGAATCGAAAAAAGGAATCTATCAAAAATTGCCCTATGTGTCCTCTGTCCTCTTATGTGAACGATGTGTTCCAATTTAGTTTAATACGGTGAAAGGAATGACATTTTGTTGATTGCCACTCCGAAAGGATACGAAGTACGTTCCATTCGGCAATGTATTGATATTCAATGTTTTAACTTCTTGGTTTAACAAATTAGAATACAAATGTGCCATAATCGGTTGCCCAATGCTATTGTAAATCGTAACCGTCAATTCTTTTAAATCATCGCTTTTCAATTCCAAATTCAACACTTTTTGCGCAGGATTCGGATAGGCTTTGGCTTCAAAACCAGTAATTGGTTGCATTTTATCCGTTCCTAACACACAATTGCCGCCTGTCATTTCGCACCAACGCGCTTCAAATTCTTGTAAATATAGATTTGTAATTCGTTGGTCATGAATGATTAACGTATTTTCATCATTGCTCGTTTCGGCACTCCGAGACCAATTGTGCGAACCCGTTACCAAAGTCGGGTCGGATTGCGCCGCAGATGCTTTCCCGTCAATGATGCCATATTTATGGTGAAAAATGTAACTCGACGCATAATCTTTCACATTCACGCCCGATTGCACCAAAAACGCAAATTCAGAACCCGAATCATTGATATTATCAATCAATCCGCGCACCGCCGCACCTCTATCTTTTGCCGCTTTGACAGCAGTGCCAAGCGCGTCTTCTGTAAAGGTCAAAGTGGCAAATTCCAAACTTTGATTGGCAGAATTGACCGCTTGCACAATCGCACTCGTTGTTGCATCGGAAGGCGAGAAATATAATTCGGTTTCTTTTCCACCCACTTTGAAATAATGAGGCGAATTATTGAATTTGCTTACGCCAAATTTGCTCGCGCCTAAGTTGGGAGTCGCATTCGGAGAGCCCCACATTTCATTCATTTCCATCGTGTAGGCTCTTGCCAAAGATTGGTCTTGAATCCAAATCAAATTATTAAAATCTTGATTGATTTGATTCAAAGAAAGATTGGTCGAACCACTCATAATCCATGAATTAGGAATACTTTCGGCATCTATAATGAAAAATTTATGGTGCATCAAGCCTAAATCATTCCCTTTGACAACTGTAAACGGCAACGGAAGCCCAGAAATCGCCTGATTCGATGTATTTTTATCGGCAACATAGCGTACCCGTACCCCGCGATTTGCCGCCGCGATTAACGCATTAACAATATTCGTACTACCATTATTATACATCGCTACATCTATCGTCAAAGTGGCTGCCCGAATGCGCTCGATAATCGAATTTTCACAAGCCGCAGGCGTTTGTCCTTTGGGATAATCGCCCGTTGAAAAATGTCCATCCACCAAATGATTGAAATAAACGCGCATTTCACCACTGGATGTGGAAGCAGTCATCATCGGAAAAACATTGGAAGTTGCCGTATTGCCGCCCGAAGTCGAAACCGCTTGAACGTAATAAACCGTCGAAGGAGAAAGCCCCGATAAGGTTGCAGTATGATTCGTCGAATTGCCGCCAAAATCAATGGTTTGACCCAATAATGCATTCAGACCATAATTTAATTTGGTAGAACTCGCTGCATTCGTTGTCCAATTCACATTAAAGCTCGTTGTCGAAATATTATTTTGTGTCGCTTGCGGGGTAGAACTGATGTACAAACCTGTATTATACTCCACATCCGCCGTATCGCGCAACAATAATTGATACAATGCTTGATATTGACTGCAAATCCCAATCAAATTGACTGCCACATTGGGGATGCTTCTGCCCACCAAACTCGTCCCATTCGTAATCCGAACTTGTATCGGAACGCCATTTACCACAAAATCATAATTGGTATTGCCTACAAAAATTTGGGCAGTCGTGGCAAAAGTGCCATTCAAAACCTTGACTAATTTGGCTTCATTGATTTCCGCCATCGTTGCAGGCGTGACAATCGTAGGCGCAGGTACAGGGTTGTTTGACGAAACAATCGTATAGGATTGTAATGGGTCGATTTCCAATAAACCATTATAATCTTTCAATTTACCTGTTGCCAACACCAAATCGCCTCTTTTTACTGCCGCAAAACCAGGAAAACTGGCTGCTTTGTAAAAAACAGGCAATCCACCCGTCGAATCTTGGAGATACCGAATCGTCCCCAATTCACTCCCTGTGGTCGAAATGCCGCGAATCGTGACCACAGCACCCGTATCTCGGGTACGCGCCGTATCAATGCGAATAGGGGTTTGCGCTTGCGCAAATGCACAACAGATGCAGAGCATCAGGAATGTAAAATTTAATTTCATGCTGAAACAAATGGATGATTGTTATTTATAAATACTTGATTATGAATTAATTGAGTTGTTAAAAATAAAATTGGTGTCTAATGGATTGGGGATTGGATAAATTGGGAAAGTTTCATTTATAAAATTCGTTACAAAGATAGCATTATTTGAGAAAGTTTTGCTGAACTTGAATTTTT
>JBDLWG010000526.1:0-16480 GCA_039804385.1 Bacteroidota bacterium | reverse complement strand
ATGGTACTTTTTATTCCACTAAAGGTTTGTTCCGTGGTGGTGCAGGTGGTGCCAATCTTGGTTATGCTTCTCGGTTTACAGAGGACAGAGTGAAAGACTTTTTCAACTCTTTGGTTACTTACAAAGTAAAAGTGGATAAATTGGATGTGAATGTTTTGGCAGGTTATGAGCAACAAGTGAATAACAAAGAAAACTTCCGTGTTCAAGCGAGAAACTTACCTTCTGAAGGTCAATCATACAACAGTGTAGGTTCTACGAATGCTACAACAGTTAGTGATCCAGGGGTTCGTATTTCAAGTTTCAAAGCACGTAATAAATTGGTTTCTTACTTGGGTCGTGTAGGTTTGAACTATGATGATACGTACTTTGGTCAAGTGTCTTTAAGACGAGACGGTTCTTCGATGTTAGCAGAAGGCAAAAAAACAGGACTATTCTACTCTGTGAGTGGTGGTGCTAACTTGAATAAAATCTTGAAATTGAACAACGTTGATAATTTGAAATTGCGTGTTGGTTATGGTACAACAGGTGCGTTACCACGTACAGAGTATTTGAACCAAACCTTGTACAAATCTTCAATTGGCGTTATTGAATTGGCAAGAAACCCTTCTAACTTTGGTTGGGAGCGCAAAGCGGAGTTAAATGCAGGTATTGACTTTGGCGTATTGGGCAATCGATTGACAGGTAGTGTGGATTATTACAGCCGTAATATCACAGACATGTTGTACTATTTCGGAACGATTCCAGGTACAGAGTTGCAAGGTGCAGATGCAGGTCTTTGGGCGAATGCAGGTAATTTGACCAGTTCTGGTATTGAGGTAGCTGTAAACTACAACGTTATTAAGGCGAAATCAAATGATGATTTGAACTGGGTAACAAGTTTTAACTTCTCTACCCTTTCAAGTGTTTTGAACAAACTTTCTACGGATCAATTGAAAATTGGTGCGCAAGGAAGACTTGAAATCGCATCTGCTGGTTTACCAGGTACAAGTAACGTAAACTATGTTTTAGTAGAAGAAGGTAAAACATTAGGACAATTGTATGGTTACAAATATGCAGGTGTAGATGCAGCAGGTAATGCTAAAATTTTCAATAAAGAAGGTGTCGCAGTTCCTTTAGCAGATGGAAAATCGGCTGATAAAGTAGTGATTGGTAATGGTTTACCGAAATTTACTTTTGGTTGGAGCAATTCATTGAGATATGGTGCATTTGATTTCAACATTTTCTTACGCGGTGTACTTGGACATCAATTGATGAATGAGTATCGGATTACCTACGAAAATGCAGATAAAGGAGAAACTGAAAAATTCAACCGTATCCAAACGAAATACTACGACGCAGCTTACAAGCAAGGTCCGCGTGACGTGTTAGATAGATTTGTTGAAAAAGCAGATTTCCTTAGAATTGATAACATTACATTAGGTTATACTTTGAAATTGCCTGCGGCGGCTTCTAATCTTTTCAAAAGTGCACGCGTTTTTGCAAGTGCTAACAACGTAGCAACGTTCACAGGTTATACAGGTGTAAACCCAGAGCCTATTTTTGTGGATTATGGTGGTGGTAACAACGGTGCAGAAAGAGCGTTAGTTGGTGACCCGTTAGCGATTGGTATCGACCGTCGTTCTAACTACTTCACGACACGTTCATTCAACATTGGATTGAGCTTAGGTTTCTAAAAAACGACTTCCGCTTTGGTTCAAACGAAGCGGAAATCATTTCAACAACAATTTTAAAAAAATAAGTCCTAAATGAAAAGTTTCAAATCATTTGGAAAATTCTTTTTAACAGCAACAGTGATGGTCGGTATGGCGACTTCTTGTGCTGATTTAAAAGAAGATGTTTATTCTGAAATCACAGCTGACGAGCAAGCAAAGATTTTGGGTAGTTTGTCTGATACTGAATTCGACAAAACCGTTTTGGCTTCTTACAATAAGTTTGGTGGTTTAGCAGGTCACAACGGCTTGTTTTCTATCAATGAAGTATCCTCAGATGAATTGATTATCCCTGTTCGCGGTGGTGACTGGGGTGATGGTGGTCAGTGGACACGGATGCACCGCCACGAGTACACGCCTACGGAAGAGTCTATCAATAATACTTGGTCGATGTTGTATTCTGCCATCGCAACGGCAAACCGTTTGATTGTTCAGTTACCTGCTGCAAAGCCAGATAAAGGACCTGCTTTGGCGGCTGAATTGAGAGCGTTTAGAGCATTGTGTTACTTCTACTTGTGTGATATGTATGGTAATGTGCCTGTTTTCAGCAAATTCCCTGTGGATTTGACAGAAGCGGTGCCAAAACCGCGCGCAGAAGTGTATAACTTTGTAGAGCAAGAATTGAATGCGGTTTATGGTAGCTTGAAGAAAACAAAGACTTATGGTCGGATGAATTTCTATGCTGCTAAAGCATTGGCTGCTAAATTGTATTTGAATGCAGGTGTTTATAAAGGTGCGCCTGAGTGGGATAAAGCAATTGCAGCTTGTGATGAAGTATTGGGTGGTCCATACGCAATGGAAGCTGATTATTACAGCAACTTTAAATCTGCAAATGAGGGTTCAAAAGAAAATATTTTTGTATTGCCTTATGACCCAATCACTTTGACTGGTTTTAACTTGCCACAAATGACTTTGCATTATGCAAGTCAGGCAACGTACAAACTCCAAGATCAACCTTGGAATGGTTACTGTACAACGGCTGATTTTTATAATTCTTATGATGCTGCTGACAAGCGTAAGAAAAACTTTATCGCGGGTCCTCAAGTTGCTTTCGATGGTACGAGTGTTTTGGTGGATAGTAGCCCAGATGGTGACCCAGATGGTCCGAATTTGAACTACACACCACAATTGAATGCACACTATCCAAACTGTTTCCGTCAAGCGGGTGCGCGGGTTGGTAAGTATGAATTTGCAATTGGTTCACCAAATACATTGGCAAATGACTTCCCTATCTTCCGTTTAGCAGATGTTAAATTGATGAAAGCAGAGTCTTTGTTTAGAAAAAATGCAGGAGATGCAGCAGCATTGGCATTAGTCAATGAAATGCGGACTCGTGCAAATGTACCAGCTTTTGCTTCTTTGACCAATGATAATTTCTTGGCTGAATTAGGTCGTGAGAAATTTGTTGAAGCTTGGAGACGCAATGATATGATTCGTTTTGGCAAATATTTCACTGCATACAGTGGTTACAAAACGAGCTTAGATGCACTTTGTAAGGGTGTGTTCCCGATTCCGAAAGGTCAATTGGAAGCAAATCCAAGTTTGGTTCAAAGTGAGTGTTATCGTTAGTCCATAAGGGTTATCCATTATGGATTGAATGAATAAAAAAGAGGGCGCGTCGGTCAATTTTTAACCTGACGCGCTCTTTTTATGTGGTTTTTAACGTGAATTTTTAATAAAAATGCAGTTTTTGAAAATATTCTTACCATTTTTAATATCTATCAGTTTGATAATCCATTTATCAAGTTGTGGAGGAAGCGAATACCAAAAAATGGAACGCCGCGAATTGAGTACAGGCATTCGGTATGACACCCTCTTTTTTGGTTATTATTTTGGGATGCCTAAAAAAGCATTTTTTGACCAATCCTGGGCTATCAATCGACAAGGTTTGGTGACGAATGGAAATGGTCCCGAAATTCTTTGCCGCCCACAAGGGTTTAGCAGCGAGACCCGCCAAATATTCTATCCAGAATTTACAGATGATAAAATTACAAAAATGTGGATGCGCTTTAATTATGTTGCCTATAACGAATGGAATCGGCGTTTTTCGGCGGATTCTTTGATGAAAGAGGTGATTCCAAATGTTGGAAAATGGTTTGGGGTAACGCATTTTGTAGAAATTGAGGCAAAGGGAAAACCAAAAGTGTGGGCAAATGTAACCGGGAATCGCCGATTGATGATTTACAAAGAGGATGACCAAGTGGTCAAAGTGATTGTCACAGACCTTACGAGTATTAAAAAAAAGCAATAATTTGAATCATTTTCAAAAAGCAAACTTAGCAAATGCGGTTGATTTACTTCATTTTTAGTGGCTTCTTTTTCAGCATGCTGGCATCTTGTCAAAAAAAGGAACAAACGTTATTCACTTTGCTTGCTGCCAATCAAACGGGCATTCAGTTCGTTAATCAAGTAAAATATTCTGAAGATTTTAATATGTATACGTATCGCAATTTTTACAATGGCGGTGGGGTAGGAGTGGGCGACATCAATAATGATGGTTTGTTAGATGTGTATTTTTGTGGTAATATGATTTCAAGTCGTTTGTACCTCAACAAAGGCCATTTTAAATTTGAAGATATTACGGAAAAAGCAGGTTTATTGCGCGATGATGTGTGGACAACTGGCGTTAGTTTTGCAGATGTGAATGGTGATGGATTGTTGGATATTTACGTTTGTAAATCGGGGAGTCCCGAATCTAAAGGTATCAGAAACAATGAGTTATTTATAAATAATGGCAATCAAACGTTTTCTGAAAAGTCAAAAGAATATGGTTTAGATGTCAAGGCGTTGTCAACACATGCTGCTTTTTTCGATTATGATAAAGATGGCGATTTGGATTGTTACGTATTAGCCAATTCGATAACATCGGTTCGGAATTATGATATTTCATCGGGCAATCGGAATCTTCGAGATACGGCATCTGGCAATAAGTTTTTTAGAAATGAGGCAGGTAAATTCAAAGACGTAAGTGCAGAGTTAGGCATTTATGGTAGCGCGATTGGTTTTGGTTTGGGCGTGACGATAGGCGATTACAACCGAGATGGTTGGCAAGATATGTATGTTTCAAATGATTTTTTTGAACGCGATTATTTGTATTTGAATGATAAAAAAGGCAAATTTCAAGAAGTTGCGACCGATGCAATTGATGAAATGAGCATGGGTTCGATGGGCGCGGACATGGCAGACCTCAATAATGACGGTTTTCCAGAGCTTTTTGTAACTGAAATGTTGCCTGAACGAGAGGATAGGCTCAAAACAAAAGCGCAATTTCAATCGTGGAATCAATATCGGATGAATGTATCGAATGGTTATCACCGCCAATTTCCGCGAAATGTCTTGCAATTGAATAATGGAAATGGCACGTTTCGAGAAATTGGGCGATTAGCGGGTGTTCATGCAACTGATTGGAGTTGGGGCGCGTTGATTTTTGACATGGATAATGATGGTTTTCAAGATATTTTTGTGGCAAATGGCATCGGAAAAGACTTGTTAGACCAAGATTATATGAATTTTAATGCTTCGCAAGAACGACTTGGGGAACGCGTGCGCAGTGGACGCAAAGATGTTATTACGAAAATGATAGATTCGATGCCTTCTGAAAAGTTATCTAATTATGCGTATAGCAATAATCACGATTTGACATTCACGAATCAAGCGGCAAAATGGGGCTTATCGCAACCGTCTTTTTCCAATGGTTCTGCTTATGCGGATTTGGACAATGACGGCGATTTGGATTTATTAGTCAATAATCAAGATATGCAGCCTTTTGTGTATCGGAATGAGGCGAATGTTTTAAAAAAAGAAAATCATTTTTTGACCCTCCTTTTAAATGCAAATCAAACCAATAATTTAAAAAATAACAACGCATTAGGTGCGCAAGCAACGATTTACGCGGGTGGACAAATTTTTTATAGAGAAGTTGCGCCCATGCGCGGTTTTGAATCTTGTGTAGATAGTAGAATTTCCTTTGGTTTAGGCGCGATTAACGCCATAGATTCTTTGGTCATTCTTTGGGCGGATCATAAAAAAACGGTTTTGAAAAACGTTATCACCAATCAAATTTTAAAAATAGAGGAAAAAGACGCTATCCATCCTGCTGAAAAAAGAGTAGAAAAAGCACCTCCTCTTTTTCAAAATTGGGCTGACTTAGGGCATAATGCAAACTTTTTGTATCGACATAAAGAAAATGAAACTGCCGATTTTGATAAAAATCGTTGGTTATTTCATGCAATCGGCAGCCAAACGCCTAAAATGTGTAAAGGGGATGTCAATGGAGACGGATTAGAAGATTTTTTTATAACCAATGCGCGAGATACGGCTCCTGCCTTATACGTTCAGTTGCCAAATGGTGATTTTAAACAAACGAATCAACCCATTTTTGATGCAGATAAAGATTTTGAAACAACAAGTTGTTTGTTTTTTGACGCGGATGGCGATAAAGATTTAGATTTGTTATTAGGCAGTGGCGGCAGCAATCCCACTCGGTTGAATGATAGATTGTATCGAAACGACGGAAAAGGAAATTTTATATTGGATGCGGCTGTTTTTGGCAATAAAAATTGGTCAACAGCTTGTACCCGTGCGATGGATTTTGATAACGATGGCGATTTAGATTTGTTCATTGGCGGTCGTTACTATCCTGATGCGTATGGAAAACCCGTTGGCGGTTATCTGTTGCAAAATGATGGAACGGGACATTTTAAAGGTGTTACCACCGAAATTGCACCCGAATTGCGCAATTTGGGTATGATAACGGATGCTGTTTGGACGGATATTGACGGTGACAAAGATGCAGATTTGATAGTTGTAGGGGAGTGGATGCCGATTGCGATTTTCAAAAATGAGCAAGGCAAATTCAAAAAAATGCTTTGGGAAAAGGAGGATGCAAGTAGTGGTTGGTGGAATTGTATTCAAGCAGCCGATTTAGATGGAGACGGGGATACCGATTTTGTGATGGGTAATCATGGTTTAAACAGTCGTTTTAAAGCCACTTTGGAACACCCTATTTCGATGTATGTCCATGATTTTGACCAAAATACGATGACAGAACAAATGATAACTTGTTATAATGGTGATAAATCCTATCCCATGATTTTGCGTCCTGATTTGGTTTCGCAGATACCGAGTTTGAAAAAGAAATATTTGTTTTGGAATGATTATAAAAATAAAGCAGTCAGCGATATTTTCAGTCCTGCTCAACTCAAAGCAGCTACCTCTGTAAAAGCAACGTATCTTCAATCGGCAATATTAATGAATAACGGCGCACAAGGTTTTGAGCTAAAAGCCTTGTCAATGGCTGCACAATACGCGCCAGTTTATGCAATTGCGATAGATAATTTTGACCAAGATGATAAAAAAGATATTTTATTAGGTGGGAATTTAAGTCGCGCTAAACCAGAAGTGGGTACGTATTGGGGGAGCAATGGATTATTTTTAAAAAATATGGGCAAAAATCAATTTAAACCGACCGATGATTTTGCTATCAAAGGCGAAATTAGAGATTTTGCCCTCTTGAAAACGGCAGATAAGCGTGCGCCAAAAGTCGTAGCGGTTGGTTTAAATAATCAACAAATGCACATTTTTCGATATTAAGTATTATGATTCAATCATTGCGATACAATTGGAACGCGGATGACGCGGATTGCGCGAATAAGCGCGGATTTTTTTAATTTTTCACGGATTTTAAACTAAATTATATGCACCAAACTTGCGTCAAGTTTCAAACTTGACGCAAGTTAATACGCTGATTTTTAATTATTTACATTTTATAGCTTATTTTATTTTAACTACTTAATTTCAAAAAAATCCGCGCACATCCGCGTCATCCGTGTTTCAATTGTATCAAAATGTGTCAAATTTATCTCGCATTAAATATAAATCTTAACGAATGTATTTACCTTTTTTTACAAAAAACAAAGGATTTTTTGCTTACTTTTGGTGTTTTATGGCAATCCTGGTGCAATGTACCACAAGTTGCAATCGCGCCAAAGAAGAAGTTTCTAACGAACCTAAATTATTTACATCTTTGCCTTCCTCGCAAACAAAGGTGACTTTTCGCAATGATCTACATTACGACAAGGCTTTTAATATTTATAAATATCGTAATTTTTACAATGGCGGCGGAGTTGCAGTAGCAGATGTCAATAAAGATGGATTATTAGATGTTTATATGAGTAGTAACATGAATCACAATAAGTTATACCTCAATAAAGGCAATTTTGTTTTTGAAGATGTAACGGAGAAAGCAGGTGTTGCTGGCACGAAAGCATGGGCAACAGGCGTTACGATGGCGGATGTGAATGGCGATGGATGGATGGATATTTACGTTTGTAACTCAGGGGACATCAAAGGTGATGACAAAGAAAACGAATTGTTTATCAATAATGGGAATATGACTTTTACCGAAAGGGCAAAAGAATATGGTTTGGCGGACAAAGGCTATTCAACACATGCTGCTTTTTTTGATTATGATAAGGACGGCGATTTAGATTGTTATATATTAAATAATTCATATAGAGCTACCGTCACATTTAACAACAATAATCGAGACAAGCGCGATACTTTAGGAGGTGACAAATTGTTTAGAAATGAGGGAAACAATCATTTTACGGATGTGAGCGCGGCGGCGAATATTTATGGCAGTTTGCAAGGTTTTGGTTTAGGCGTGACGATTGGGGACGTAAATCGGGATGGTTGGGATGATATATACGTGTGTAATGATTTTTTTGAACGCGATTATTTATATATCAATCAAAAAAATGGCAAATTCCAAGAAGTTTTTGAACAACAATTTGGGCATTGTAGCGCGGCATCTATGGGCGCGGATTTGGCAGATTTAAACAATGATGGTTATCCCGATTTGTTCAATACCGAAATGTTGCCTTCCAATAATCACCGCATCAAGATGAAAACGACTTTTGATAGTTGGAATACCTATCAAAATTATGTCTATCATGGTTATCACAATCAATTCACACACAATTCTTTACAAATGAATAATGGTGATGATACATGGAGTGAAACCGCCTTTTTAGCAGGAACGGGTGCAACGGATTGGAGTTGGGGCGCATTGATAACCGATTTGGATAATGATGGTTTGAAAGACATATATGTTGCAAATGGTATTTATAAAGACTTGACAGACCAAGATTTCATTCAATTTATCTCGGATGACCAAGTGAAAAAATCCATTATTACAGAACAAGGCGTAGATTATAAAAAATTGATAGATGTCATTCCAAGTGAAGCGTTACCGAATTATGCTTTTAAAAATACAGGCAATGGCGTTTTTAAAGATGTGGCAAAATCATGGGGTTTGGGTACGCCTTCTTTTTCAAATGGCTCTGCATATGCGGATTTGGACAATGACGGCGATTTGGATTTAGTTGTAAATAATGTCAATATGGAAGCCTTCATTTACCGCAATGAAGCAGATAAAGTATTGAAAGACAATCACTTCCTTAAATTTGAATTGCAAGGCGAAGGTTTAAATCCGAATGCTTTGGGTGCAAAAATTACCTTGAAATCGGGTGATAAATTGTTTTATCAAGAGCAAATGCCAATGCGTGGTTTTCAATCTTCGATGGATTACAGACCCAATTTTGGAGTTGGTCATTTGTTAGAAATTGATTCGGTCTTAATCGATTTTCCGAATTTGAAACGATTGGTTTTAACCAAAGTCAAAACCAATCAAACGTTGAAAGTCAAACAAATAGATGCTAAAATAGCAACGCCTTTTTTTCAAAAAAACGCTCCTTTATTTGCAGAAAATCCTGATTTAATTGATTTTAAACATAAAGAAAATACTTATTCTGATTTTGATGTAGAACGTTTGATTTTTCAAATGAATTCGACGCAAGGGCCTAAAATCGCAGTGGGTGATGTAAATGGAGATAAGCAAGATGATCTATATGTTTGTGGGGCGAGAGGTCAGGCGGGCGCACTTTATGTGCAGTCAAATAATCATTTTAAGCTGATGCAAAACATTGATTTTCAACGAGATTCGATATACGAAAGTGTCACAGCGACTTTTTTTGATGCAGATGGCGATGGCGATTTAGATTTATTTGTGGGTACAGGCGGCAGCGAAATTCCAAAAAACTTGGAAAATATGCTTTATCAAATGGAAGATAGATTGTATATAAATGATGGAAAAGGCAATTTCAAACGCAAAGAAGATGCTTTCGGCAAAGGAAAATCTTTTGGAACGGGCGTTGCGCGGGCTGCGGATTTCGATGGGGATGGCAAAATCGATTTATTTGTAGGAGCGCGGTTGATGCCGGGCAAATATGGTGCGACAACAGGTGGTTATTTGTTAAAAAATGACGGAAAAGGCGTTTTTAAGGGTGTTACACCCGATTTTGCCCCTGAATTGAAAGATATTGGGATGATAACCGACGCGCTTTGGCTCGATACGGATGGTGATAAAGATTTAGATTTGGTCGTGGTGGGCGATTATATGCCTGTCACGATTTTTGAAAATCAAAAAGGTAAATTTAAAAATGGGACTGAATCCGCAGGTTTGGGCAAAAGCAATGGTTGGTGGAATGTCATCAAAGCGGCGGATGTGGACGGCGATGGCGATTTGGATTTGGTCGTTGGCAATCATGGTTTGAACAGTCGCTTTCATGCCGACGAAACGCATCCGTTGAGCCTCTATTATGGTGATTTTGATAAAAATGGGATGAATGAACAGTTAATTTGCACTTATGAAGGCGAAAAATCTTATCCTTGTGTGTTGCGGCACGATTTGGTTGGGCAAATGCCTGTATTCAAAAAGAAATTTTTAGAATATAAAAAATATGCTGATAAACCGATTGAAGAAGTCCTATCGGCTGAACAATTGAAAGGCGCGAAAAAATATCAAGCCTTTAATTTGCAAACGGCGGTTTTTATCAATAACGGTAAAAACACCTTTACAACTAAAAATCTGCCGATTCAAGCGCAGTATTCACCTACTTTTGGGATTGAAATCGCTGATTTTGACGGAGATGGTTTGTTAGACATCTTAACAGGTGGTAATTTTTTTGAATCTAAACCCGAAATGGGGCGATATGATGCGAATTACGGCACTGTTTTGAAAGGAGACGGCAAAGGCAATTTTAAATCTATTGATTTTAAAACAAGTGGTTTGAAATTGCGCGGACAGGTACGTGATATTGTTGCAGTGACAGTTGGCAATCAAAAAAAATGGCTGGTTGCGCAAAATAATGATAAAATTCGAACCTTTTCTTTAAAAAAATAAAACACATAAGACACATAGGGTTTATAGGATACATAGGGGCATTCTTTTAGGATGGACACATTTTCCAAAAAATGCCTCTATGTGTCCTATGAACCCTATGTGTCCTATGTGTTTCAAAATGAATCATTACTTATGAGATTTTCCATGCTAATCATGCTTGTTTTGGCAGGTTGTCAATCTAAAAAAAATGAAAATTCGCTTTTTGAACGATTGACATCGAATCAAACGGGGATTCGTTTTGCGAATGGCATTCCCGAAAATCAACCGATGAACCTTGTTCAATACCTTTATTATTACAATGGAGGTGGTGTTGCGGCGGGCGATGTGAATCATGATGGATTGACAGACCTTTATTTCACGGCTAATTTAGATAAAAACGGATTGTTTTTAAATAAAGAAAATTTTCAATTTGAAGATGTCACCGAAAAAGCAGGTCTGGCGGATGAAGGCGGTTGGAAAACAGGGGTGACGATGGCAGATGTCAATGCAGATGGTTGGTTGGATATTTATGTTTGTCATGTGAGCAATTATCAAAATTGGACGGTTAAGAACAAATTATTCATCAATAATCAAGATGGAACGTTCACAGACCGCGCTGCGGAGTATGGTTTGGACGCGACAGGACTGTGTACGCAAGCCGCTTTTTTTGATTATGACAATGATGGCGATTTGGATTGTTACTTATTGAGGCATTCCGTTCATTCACCGCGCAGCTATCGCCCTGTCACAAATCGCAAAGTAGATGACCCCTTATCAAGCGACATTTTGTTTCAAAATGATGGCAAAAATCATTTTAAAGACGTTTCAAAAGCCGCAGGGATTCAAGATGGTTCATTGGGTTACGGTTTAGGTTTAGCGATTGCGGATTTAAATGGCGATAATTTATTAGACATATATGTTGGAAATGATTTTCATGACAACGATTATTTGTATTACAATAATGGAAATGGAACATTTACGGAACGCATGAATCAATCGATGGGGCATAATTCCAACTTTTCTATGGGCAATGATATTGCGGATTTTAATAATGACGGTTTGCCCGATTTCATCGGATTGGACATGAAACCCGAAAGTGAGGAAGTTTTAAAAGCCTCTTCGGGTGCAGAAGCGTATAATATTTACGATTTTAAAAACAAAGAGTTTGGTTATCATCCTCAATATCCGCGAAATGTATTGCAATTAAATCGCGGAAATGGCAGTAGTAAAGACGGAAAATACCCATTTTTTAGTGAAATTGGGCAATTTTCGGGTGTTTCAGCAACGGATTGGAGTTGGTCTGCCTTGTTTGCGGATTTGGATAATGATGGTTGGAAAGATATTTACATCACGAATGGCATCGTGCGGCGACCGAATGATTTAGATTATATGAAATTTATTTCAGATAAAACGGTTCAAAAAGAAGTTTCCGATTCGGCATTTGTGGCTAAAATGCCCAAAGGCAAGGTTGAAAATTACGCTTTTCGCAATCGTTCCGATTTAACTTTTGATAATGTATCGTTGATTTGGGGTTTAGACCAATTATCGTGTTCTTCGGGCGCGGTGTATGCCGATTTGGATAATGATGGCGATTTGGATTTAGTAACGAATAATATCAATCAACCTGCGTTCATTTTAAAAAATAGGACGACAGAACGCTTGAAATACCATTTTTTGAAGGTAAAATTACTCGGTGAACAAGGCAATACGCATGGAATTGGTGCAAAAGTGACGATTTTTCACAAAAATAACTTGCAAATGCAAGCCTTACAACCAACTCGTGGTTTCCAATCCTCTGTTGAACCGTTGTTGAATTTTGGTTTAAAAGAGGCTAAAAAAATAGATTCATTGGTCGTGATTTGGCAAGATGGGCGCAAACAAGTGGTTAAAAATCCTGCAATTGATAAATTATTGCTGTTAAATCAAAAAGATGCGGTGAGAAACAATGTCTTGGTTTCCAAAACACCGCCTATTTTGCAAGAGGTGACTGAAAAAATAAATATCAATTATCGACATATTGAAAATGCGTTTTACGATGTGGATAAAGAAAAATTGATTCCTCATTTTCTATCCACAGAAGGTCCGAAAATTGCAGTGGGCGATGTCAATGGTGATAAATTAGAAGATTTTTACGTCGGTGCAGCCCAAAAAGGAATGGGGAAATTGTATTTGCAGCAGGCAAATGGCGGTTTTATAGAAAAAACGGATGGATTTATCAATCCTCAGCCCACCCAAAGTGATGAAGTCGGCGCAACGTTTTTCGATGCGGATGGTGATAAAGATTTGGATTTATACATTGTTTCTGGCGGTAATGAGGCAGGTGTGACGGGCGATAAACTGTATTTCAATGATGGAAAAGGGCGATTTACACAAGCAGACCCTACTTTCGCGCCTACTTTGGGCGTTTTTCACAATGGTTCGTGTGTAAAAGCAGGTGATTTGGATGGTGATGGCGATATAGATTTATTTGTGGGCAGTCGGGCGGATACGCGTCATTATGGGTTGAATGCCCGTTCTTATTTGCTGATGAATGATGGAACAGGACATTTTAAGGATGTTGCCATGCAATTTGCGGCAGAAATCACCGATTTGGGCATGGTCACAGATGCCGTTTGGGTGGATATGAACCGAGACGAAAAATTAGATTTGGTTGTCGTCGGCGAATGGATGCCTATTACGATTTTTTATAATGAAGGTCGAAAATTTCGCAAAATGCGGATGGAACATACTTCAGGTTTTTGGAATACGATTGCCGCCGCAGATCTTGATAAAGACGGTGATATGGATTTAATTGTTGGAAATATGGGTTTAAATTCCAATTTACAAGCGAGTTCAGAGCAACCTTTGGGTTTGTACATCAAAGATTTTGATAAAAATGGCGCATCAGAAGCCATTTTGACCTATTGGCGACAGGGTAGGGAGTATTGCGCGGATGCTAAGGATATGTTAGCGAGTCAGATTCCAGCGATTAAAAAAGTCTTTCCTGAATATCAAAAATTTTCGCAATCGGGTTTTGACAAACTCTTTCCTGCGGGCTTGATGAAGGATGCTACCACTAAAAAAATATTTCAAACGGCTTCGATTTGGTTGGAAAATCGCCCCAATACGGAATTAGTTTTGCATAAATTGCCCAGTGAAGTGCAATGGAGTACCGTACAAAGCATTCATGTAGCTGATTTTGATGGGGATAAACAGGTTGATATAGCGATAGGTGGCAATTTTTATGAATATCAAACGCATCTCGGTCGGCAAGATGCAAGTTGTGGCACATTGTTAAAAGGCGATGGAAAAGGACATTTTACAACCTTATCGCCGCAACAAAGTGGTTGGTTGCTTACGGGCGCAGTGCGGGATATTCAAAAAGTGGGCAATTATTGGTTAGTCGTCAAAAACAATGAAAAATTGCAAGTTTTTAAAACAAAATAAGATTTTTTGGAATGATGTAAGTAATTGATAATAATGAACTTATCAAAACATAAATAATTGATAATCAGTATATTAAAAAAATATGATTCCACATCAGCAGTTTCCGCTTTGGCAAATTTTTGAAATAGGATGCTGATGATTTGAAGGATTACAAGGATGTTTTGACTTCTCATTTGCGTTATTCAAACAAAACATCCTTCCAATTTTTGAAATCATCAGTATCTTATTTCGAACGATTCTCAAAGCGAAAATCGCTGATTCCACATACTTTATCTGTTAGTAACACTATTTTTAGGATGCATTTATATTTGAGTTTTTTACATTTAAATAAAACGAATTATTATTTCATATTATAGATATTAAGTTGTTAGCCAAAATATTATCTTCTAAATACTCCTCTTGGAGCAACCGAATACCTGTTTTTTTGCTTGAGTTGGAAGTCGATTTTATCAAGATAGCGGGACAATATTTAGGTGTCCTATCCTTTGAATATTGATAGGTTTGAATAGGTGGAAAAATAGTTGGATTCAACTTAGTCCCAAGCGCGAAAGGAATACCTGCTGACACAGACGCAAACAAATGTATTTTATCTCTATTAGGCAAACAATTTGAGCAGGCACTCAATACTTCTTGAAATTTATCTACTATTTTTCGAATCTGCAATTGGTTCGAGAAACTATCAGGCGATAATTTTTTCAAAATAATATCAAATTCATTCGTTGGACTTGGCAAAATTTCATAACTATGTTGCGGCTCTATGCGATAGGAAGTACTAATTCTAATCGCAATATTCCCTTTGCTTTTTTCGATTTTGTTGGGTAATTTGACAGGAGCCATTTTAAACGTCGCGGCTTCATCCCAATTAAACTCTCGATACCAAATTTTCTGCTCATGATGAAATTGATAAATTATAAAATCATGAAACCCATTAAATAAAAAACCCGCATGAAATGCAGCAGGTATTGAAGTAAACCCAAAATAAGCAATCAAGGCATTGGGATTTTGACTCAATACAGGTGCAATTGCTGTTTGAAATTTTTGCTTTTGTTCTTGAGCAATTGCTTCAAACGGTGCATCATATAATTCACTTAACTTATATTGGGTTACGTCAAAATTAATAAAAATTTTTTTTGCGGGAGCATCCGCCGCTAAACAGGCAAAACACTCTTTTTTAGAAAGATACTTTCCTTCAATCCCAATATGAGCAATAACAATAATACAATCAAAAGGCTTTTTCATTTTGAAAAACGTTTTTCAACGATTAAAGGACTTGGTTCAGTTTTTTCCAAAATTGCTTTGTAAGACAACATATTAAAAGGAGTATTATTGCTAATACATTGAAATAGCGTTTGTTGCGTTATTTTTTGAACCAAATCAGAATAACTAAAAGCAATGGTTTGGGAGGATGCCGCTTTTACCAACGCCTCTAATTCTGCATTTGAATAAACGATTTGCGCAAATAAAAATTTAAAAACTTGCTCTAATTGTGTTTTATTCGGGCGCTCAAACAACAATTCTAAACTCGCCCGCCGTCTAATTGCAGGATCTAACACATTTAATCTATTTGTAATTAAAATAACGGCTAATTTAACTTTATCCCGTTTTATCAAATCTAATTGCTTGATAAGGACATTCAAACCAGCTCTATCTTCATGATGTGCCTCGTTTTGAGACCGTTTCGTAGCCAAATCATCTGCCTCGTCAATAATCAAAATGCCTATTTCCCCTTTCAATTTGCGTTTGACGATATCAAAGGCAGCTGTGATCCGATTCGAAATTTCTCCGACTAATCCACTACCTCGAATATTAGAAGGCGTTTCAAAAACCAATATTTTAGTATTCAGTTTTTGAGAAAGTGGTGTTGCAATGTGCTGCGCCAAAACGGTCTTTCCGCAACCAACTTCACCTGATAAAATAATCAAAGGTGTACCTGTATCTAATTGATTGATAATATTTAAACCTTTGGGATGATGCTGTTTCTGCCATTTTGAAACCCCATCTTTATGGAGCAACAAAGCAAGTGTTTGAAGCAAACACTCTTTTTGAAAATCAATGCCAATCAGTTGGTCATAACGATTTTCAGCTTCTTGATTCGGATGCTTCGTCTCCGCAAGTTGGAGGG